>NZ_QKNZ01000035.1:0-74780 GCF_014156605.1 Flavobacterium sp. SOK18b | reverse complement strand
TTGATTTTAAATTGATTTTACTGTTTTTTATTATTTTAAATTATTTTTTTATTTTCCTCCAAATTTTTCTAATAGTAGGCGATGAGATATACCAAAGTAAAAAACCACTTAAAACGGTTATTAACCCTAATAATGAAAATAGTCGCAAAACAATATTATTCATATTGTCTCTACCCTCATAATCCATGGTATGGGTCATCCATAAAAAATCAAACCATCTCCAATCGCGGTGTCTAATCGTTTGAAAAGCTCCATCATTTGCTGAAATATAAGCCTTTAAATTATTTGGTTCTTGGTATGAAATAACATAGGCAGGTAGTAAATGCTCTCTATATTCATGGTGTTTCCCTACTTCTTTAATAAGTTGTATTTCTTTTACTTTTAAACCTGATACAATATTTTTATCCGCAGTTGCTAATGCTTCTTCTTTAGTGATTCCTTTTTTTAAGTCTCCTGTTTTGGCATTGTAAAGCATCTTGTCATTAACCCAATAAAAAGGTTGATTATTTATTACCCTTAATTCTATAGATTGAATTGCTATCGAAGGATGAAGTAGGGAAGGACTTATTAAACCTGAAAACGACTCGGCAACAATTCCTTTTTTATGAAATTGAATTCCATGAATATCATCAATATTAGACCAACTAAAATACAGACCGCTAATGGTCCACATTAAGAATTGAAGACCTAAAAATATTCCTAAATATCGGTGAGATTTTCTAATCCATTTTACTTTTTTTCCTTTAATCATTTACCTTTTAATTTTTTTTAAATTGTTAAATAAACTGAACCAACTTTGAAAATCGCATTAAAATTGCAATTATATAAAACAGAATATATTAGAATATTCATTGCCTAATTTTCTATTCCATTCCGCCAGTTTCGGACGAATAACTTATTCCATTCGGTTTTTTGCCTACTGCAATTGTATTAATTACTTTTTGAGTTGTCACATCTATTACTGAAACAGTATTGTCACCACTATTGGTAACATAAACTGTTTTTCCGTCTTTACTAACCACTACACCGTGTGCCTTATTACCTACGGTTATAGTTTTAATAACTTTGTTACTGGTTATGTCAATTACAAAAACTTTATTTGAAACAGGTCTACCCATTGTTTCCCCTTGATCGGCTACATATAACAATTTACTGTCGGGCGTGGCATATAATTGAATTGGACCTTGCGCATCATTTGGTAATTTTATTCTTGTTATTTGAGCATTTTTAATATCATAGTTTACTACTTCTTTAGTATCATACAAACTCGCAAAAATAAATTTTTCATCTTGTGTAGTTGCAACTTGCACAGCCACTCCTCCCAGTGGAATGTCTGTTATTGTGCCATCAGAAATAGTAATAATCGACATACTTTTTGCATCCATATTTGCAACATAAAGTTTTCCGTTTTGATGTCTAAAACCATGTGGTAAATATCCTTTTCCTAACTCAAATTTTTGAGTTATTTTATATGTTTTAGCATCGACTTGAAATATCTGATTTGTTTCATTTGCAGTTGCATAAGCATATTCAGATTTATTATCTAAAACTACATGAGCCAGATGCAAATCCTTACCAAGTTCAATACGTTTTTTTATTGAATTAGTGTTTGGATCGATTACTATCAATTGATTTGTTGCTGTACTATCCATAGGTATCGCCGTCACCCAAACGGATTTCCCATCAGGTGCAACTTGTACGTTATGAGCCATAAACATCATTCCTGAAGAGTCACTAATTGATATTTCTGTATTTTTTGTGCTGTCCTGAAGGTTTATAACAGAAATGCTACCTCCATCCTCATTGGCTACATATACTTTTGCTAATTGCATTGTTTTTTTAGGATTATTGCAGCTGCCAATTATTAAGCCAGCCACTACTAATACTACCATAATCTGAAATTTTTTGAGTACTACAAGATTTTTCATTTTTTTATTATTTAAGTTGATTTTGCTATTTTTTCCATAATGGAATAATCTGAACCAAACTTGCAAATCGCATCACATTGACTTCGCAATTCTGAAAATAGTATGTATTTGATATTCATTTTTGAATTTTTAACAACAGGTCTATTCAATTGTTGTATCACATCTTTTTCGCGACTGTTTGGAATGATGATATAAAATACCTCTTCGCCATTGGAAATACTAAAATACAAGTCGGATAAACGTAAAATACCTGAATAAATACTGGTGCTTTTTTCTACTTCAAATGCTCCAATGATTTTGTTTGTTCCTTTTTTAAACCAAAGTACATCAATGAGTTTAATCGTATTTTGGGTGTCCTTATCTGTTGGTAATTCAGGAAATTTACTAATTGATATAAACGAAAAACTTTGACCATTGAATGCTTTGCTTTTATCATTACTGGCCGGAGTAACATCGTAACCTAATGAACTGCCAATTTTTAACAAATGGTATTGCATTTCGTTATGAAGGTTTTCTGCTAATTTTTCTTCCTGAATTTCTTTTTGGCGTTTTAGTATATTCTTTTCGAACTTTGTGCGTTCGTCTTCGCTTAAATATTCATCGTTACCAATTAGCATTTTTTGTGTTCCAATCTCAAAACACAATCCGGCAATCGCTCCTAAATCGTTAGATAATTCTGCTTTGTGTTTGCTGTTAGTTTCAATTAATGTTTCTCGGATTTTTAAATATTCTGTCCAACTTCCTAACTTCTTTTTGTCTTTGAATAAAAAATTAAATCCGTTGAGAATTGCCGTATTGAATGGCGGAAACCAAGTGGGGTGCAAGAAATATAAAATACTGGCTACCGCCGGACCTAAACCTTTTATTTTTAACTCATCCAATTTAACAATCTCTTTTATAATCTGTTCTTCGGTTTTGGCATTGATGCAGTTTTCGAGAAATTGGCCGAAAGCAATTTTATTGTTTGGATTTTCGTAAATATCTGGAATTCTTAATTTTGGTTTCCAATAAAAAGGATGTGCCACACCTACAAAAATTTGTTTTTGTTCTGCAATACAACTCAACACAAATTCTAAACTACTCCCTTTAAAATCATTTGGAAAAGTCTTGTCTTTGATATCGTCAATGACTTGTAAAATTCCTCTACGAATGGTTCGAAATGCTTTTAGCCTTTGGTCGTTATCGACAAACCAAGTATTATAAACACTTTCGGCATCGGTTTTGTATTGTTGGACTATTTGAGTAAGGTTATTCATTTTAATTTACCATATAAATTTCTATTCACATGTTCTAAAGTTTCAAACGTCTTAATCTTAACGCATTTACAATTACGGATACTGAACTAAAACTCATTGCCAAAGCTGCTATCATAGGAGAAAGTAAAATCCCGAAAAATGGATATAAAACTCCGGCTGCAATTGGCACACCTAAAACATTGTAGAAAAAGGCAAAAAACAAATTTTGTTTAATGTTACTCATTACTGCGTGGCTCAATTTTTTGGCTTTCACAATACCTTGTAAATCGCCTTTTACTAAAGTTATTTTAGCACTTTCTATCGCCACGTCAGTTCCGGTACCCATGGCAATTCCGATGTCTGACTGTGCTAATGCAGGGGCATCGTTGATGCCGTCTCCTGCCATCGCGACAATTTTTCCGAGGGATTGGAGGCGCTTAATTTCATTTAGTTTGTCTTCGGGGAGGGCTCCTGCGATGAATGAACTAAGATCGAGTTCGGCAGCGACGGCTTTTGCGGTGTTTTCATTGTCGCCCGTTATCATTATTACTTCAACACCCTGACGCATCAGTTCTTTTATTGCTTCTTTGCTTGTTTCTTTTATCTTGTCTGTAATGGTTACAAAACCCAAAGCAACCCCATCGATGGAAATATAAGAAACTGTTTTTCCTAGTTTTTGTTCGGCTACAATTTTATTTTCCAATTCATCAGAAACTGTGGCGTTCACTTGTTCCATTAGTTTTTTATTTCCGAGGGCCACTTTTTTATTGGTTACCGTCCCAATAACTCCTTTTCCAGCAATGGCTTCAAAATCGTTGACTTCGATTAATGAAATATTTTTTGCTTTTGCAAAATTGACTACGGCTTGCGCCAATGGGTGTTCGCTGTACTGATTTAAAGAAGCGATATTTTGCAATAGCCCATTTTCGTCATTTTGTAAGGAGAACACTTTTTCGACAGAAGGTTTTCCTTCGGTAATGGTACCTGTTTTATCAGTTATCAGAACATTTACCTTGTTCATATTCTCTAATGCTTCAGCATTTTTTATCAAAACACCTGATAGTGCTCCTTTACCTACGCCGACCATTACCGACATTGGTGTGGCTAATCCCAAAGCACAAGGACAGGCAATTATTAATACTGCAATGGCATTGATAAAACCATAGACTAGGGCAGGTTCCGGTCCAAATTTTGCCCAAACAAAAAAGGTTAAGACAGAAACTACAACTACAATCGGTACAAAATATTTTGCAATGCTATCCGCGAGTTTTTGAATGGGTGCTTTGGATCGGCTCGCATCATTTACCATCTTAACAATTTGCGAAAGCAAGGTTTCCGAACCAACTTTCTCGGCAATCATAACAAAGGATTTATTTCCGTTTATGGTTCCCGCTATAACTGAATCATCAATCTTTTTATCAACAGGAATAGGCTCTCCTGAAATCATAGATTCATCTATAGTACTTTCTCCATCAGTAATTTTTCCATCTACTGGAATTTTATCTCCCGGTTTTACTCGTAATAAATCTCCTTTTTTGATGTCGTGAATCGAGATTACTTTGTCCCCTCCTTCGATAACCAAAGTCGCTTCGGTGGGCGCTAATTTCAATAATTCTTTTATGGCACCGCTAGTTTGACTGTGTGCTCTTGCTTCTAATAATTGGCCTAACAAAACCAAGGTTAATATGACCGTTGTTGCTTCAAAATAAAGTAACACTGTGCCGCTTTCGGTTTTAAATTCATTTGGAAAAATATCAGGAAAAAACATGCCAACCAAACTAAACAAGAAAGCTACTCCAGTACCAATTCCTATCAGCGTAAACATGTTGAGATTCCAGGTAACAATTGACTTCCAAGCGCGAACAAAGAACATCCAACACGCATAAAAAACCACGGGAAGCGTCAAAATCAATTGTACCCAATTCCAGTATGAAATGCCCATTATCTTTTCTAACGGATTATTTGACATCATTTCTATAGTAGCTATTGCGAAAACAGGAATTGTAAAGGCTGTTGCTACTTTCATTTTCTTAAGCAAATCATTGTAAACCTTTTTGTCTTCACTATCTGTAGGTTCCATTGGTACTAAATCCATTCCGCAAATAGGGCAGGAGCCAGGTTCTTCTTTGATTACCTCCGGGTGCATCGGACAGGTGTATAATTTTTTAACCGCACTTAATTCATGAACTTTTTCTAAATTCATTCCGCATACTGGACAACTCCCGGGCTTATCGTAAACCTTGTCTCCTTCACAATGCATCGGACAATAGTATTTGCCTTGAGCATTACTTAGTGAAGGTATTGTATCCATGTTATCACTAGTTTTAGTACTGCAACACGATTTTGTTATTGGCTCATTGACAGTTTTGTGAGTTGTATCGTTAGCGCTACTCATTTCTATAGTGTACTTTCCAACGGTTGTTAATGCCTCTTGAAATTGATCCAGTGGAATGTGTTTTTCCATTGTTATAGTTGCAATTGGAGGATTCAAAGTAACCGTTGCTTGAATTCCATCGATGGCATTCAATGTTTTTTCCACTTTAGAACGACAGCTATCGCAAGTCATTCCGGTAATTTTATAGGTATGTATCATATGTTTTTTAAAATAAAATTTACTCTTTCATTTGGTGTTAATAATGGAACAAAAATGACTGGAAAACTTAATAAATTGTAAACCTCGAAAATTAATCTATGAATGGTTTTTTGTGCTTCTTCGTCTTCTGTTCTTGCATAGTCTTTTGTAAAAGGTAATCGGTCTAAAATAAAAATCTTTTTATAAGACACCCTCTTAATGGCATTAAGTAATTTTTCGTCATAATCAAGATTTAAAAACTGATAATAGGTCATCGCATCAGGAATAGCCCTGTCAAGAAAAACAGTTTCAATAGGTGATAATTCCGCTTCTTGTTCAATTTGCATATCTAGCACAGCTAATTGAAATTGTCTTTTATTTTCTCTTATTTCTTCTAGACTTTTACCTTCTTCCCTCATGCTATCAATGTAATGTCTGGCGTGTTCAATAGTTGTTTTGTAGCCCCTTTTCGATAACATATCAATTACTGTTGTTTTACCTGTACTAGGTCCACCTGTAATAACATACCAATTGGTATCTACTTTTTGATTGTCCATTTTCATCACTTTTAAAATTGCAAGTAGAACATAATTCATTCATACTAGTTTCAATTCGTTTTCTATTTATTATGGTTTTCAACCTTTGGCTATGATTTTTGCAAAGCACGCAGATCGAATATAATATTATTTTTGAACACGTGCCGTCTCAATAATACTATAGGTATGTGTCATTTCTTGCTAAACACTACATTTTCATTCCCTCCATAGGATCATTTCCTTTTCGGAATTTATATTCGCTATTTATGGCATACGCTCCAGTAATGACTACTTTTTTAGATGGATCCATTTCTGATTTAATTTCAATCATCCCATTGGTTTCTACTCCTGTTTCCACCATTATGCTTTCAAATACTCCTGGTCTTTTTTCAATCCAGATGTAAGAAGCATTTTCTTCCCTGATGACAGCATCAGTAGGTATGAATACTCCTTTTATATTGGATTGTGTCAATCTTGCAATTGCCTGCATTCCGGGTTTCAACAGCAAGTTTTGATTGGGCACTTCCATTCGAATTAAAAGCAGTCTGGTGTCTGGATTTATTTCAGGATTTATAAATGAAATTTTTGCGATTATAGTTTTATCAGGATAATCAGTAAATGAAACTTTGGCGTTTTGTCCAAGGTGCATGCTTTTTGCATAATTTATATTCACCTGTGTTTCGAGCCAAAGACTATTTAAATTTGCCAATTTAATTATACCAGTACCCTCCATTGCATAACTGCCTTCTGTTGCTATTATCTCCGAGATAGTTCCACTGCTATTACTATAGAAAATAGTGTACGGAGAAATCTCTTTACTCGATTTTATAGTTTCAATTTGGGCATTGGATAAACCAAAGAATAATAGTTTTTGTTTGGCAGCAATGAGCATCGTACGTGCATTTTTTCCAAAATCACCTGGCATGGTAAGTTGTTTGTATGCTGTGAAGTAATCTTGTTTGGCTATGGCAATATCTTCACTATACAATTGATATACTGGTTCGTTTTTAGCAACATAATCTCCGACCGTTTTGAAGTATAACTTTTCAATTCGCCCCATTGCTCTAGCAGAAATGGTGTTAATTTTTTCTTGATTAATTGTTAAAACCCCTGTATAATTTTGTTCTAAACTGCTTTGAGTTGTTGCGACAGTTTGCGTGATGATGTTCCCCAATTGGAGCTGCTGTTTACTCAAGCTTATCTCGTTTGCAGCTGTGTCGTCACTTTTTATTGGAGTTAACTCCATGTGGCAAATGGGACATTTCCCAGGCTTATCCTCCTTTACTTGAGGATCCATAGAACAAGTGTAAAAAACAGTTTCTTTACTTTTATGTGCGCTATGGTCTTCTTTGTTTTTAGTATTACAAGCTATACATACAGTAAGTAGTATTGATAGAATTCCTATTATATTTATCGTTTTCATAATTATTCGGTTTTAATAAAGCTTTCGCTATCAATTAAATATTGTGCATTTTTAGCAATAGTATCCTCAACGGAAATTCCACTGATAATTTGAATAAAATCATCTATTTCAATTCCTGCTTTTATTGCAGTTGCTTTAAAGCCATTATTCTTTTTTATAAAAACTATTCTCTTGTTGCCAATACTCACTAATGCTTGTTTTTGCAGCCAAACCCCTTGTACTGAATTTGTTTTCACAATTCCTTGTAATCGCAGACCTATTGGGAATTTTAGTTTAATGTTGTTTAGGTATACCCTAATTCTATTGGATTTATCTGCTGGATTAAATTGAGTTTCAATAAAATTTATTTTTGCATCCATGAATTCATTTTTGTCTAATTCTGTAGCAATTTTGATAGCTTGATTGGTTTTGATTAGACTATTGTACCCTTGACTAACATTAAAGATACCCCATACTTTATCTGTATTTACTAATTTAAAAACGACTTCTCCCTTTTTTATGTAGTTACCTTCCTTTATGTTTAATATTTCTGTATTATTACTTGTACTTTGCATCGTCGAATTGCTTGTATTATCCATTTTTTCTGTTCCTTGAATAATTCCAGAAGCTGGACTGTAAATTGAAACTTGAGGATTTACTTTTTTGGAGGAAGACAATGAATTTATCTGATTTTTAGTCATTCCATAAAGCAATAATTTTTGCTTTGAGGCTTTAATAATTGAGGTATTATCGGAATCATTGGAAACTAAATAAATAAAATTTTGCTGTTCTGTCAATAATTCAGGGCTGTATAAATCAAATAATTTCTGTCCTTTAGCTACTTTTTGGTACTTATAATTGACATACATTTTTTCTATTCTTCCACTTATTCGAGCAGCAATATTTACTGATGAATTTGGATCATAAGACACTATTCCAGGTAAGTCTACCTCACTGCTTAATGTCGTGTCTTTAGCTGTTGTAGTTTGATAATTCCCGACGATAAAATTATCAGTAGGTTTCAAAAGATTATCAATAGAATTGTCTTCCTCAGCTTGGCTTTCTGTTATTTTTTTTATCAAAGTCATTCCGCAAATAGGACAATTGCCAGGTTTGTCGCGAATAATTTGGGGATGCATAGAACAGGTGTATACTTCTTTTTGATGTAAATTCTCCAAGTGATTGTCTGATTTTATTGGAAAGAAATAGATAGCAAATCCTATACTAGAAATTACGATTAAAACCAAACTATATTTTAAATATTTATTCATAATTATTTGATTTCTAGTTGTTTTTCGATTTCTACTTGTGTGCTTAAAATATTTTGCAATTTATCCAGAGCATCAATTTGTGCCATATTTAACGCTTCCCAAGCATCCAATACTACAAATAAATCTCCCGTATTATTCTGCCAAGCCAATATTGCAGTATCATAGTTTCGTTTTAAGGCAGGAATGATATTTTTTTCAGCAATATCATATTGTTTTTTTAGGTTTATCAATTCTGTATTCATACCCGAAATCATTCCTGCTGCTTCATTCAAAATCATTTGCTTTTGCCAGTTGAGACCTTCATTCTTGATTTTAAAACTGTTGATATTGGCTTTATTCATTTTTGTTGACCAAGGCATGGGAATAGTAATCATTCCCATTAAAGAGAATTGTTTTGGCTGTTCTCCAAAGGCAAACATATGGTCATATTTGACACCAAATTCTGGTAATAATTTTGCTTTTTCGGTTTCAATTTTTAATTGATTTAATACCATTGTTTTTTCAATAGCTTTAACATCACTTCGGTTTTGGGAAAGTGAGGTTGTATCTGCTTTTATGGTATCAAAATCATTTAATTTATAGGTTTCATCTATTTCAAACAAAGTGTTTTTATCTCTAGCCATCAAGGTATTTAGCATAATTCGCTTCTGGGAAATATCGTTTTGTAACATTACAATCATACTTTGTAATGCACCGTATTGCGATTTTGCTTTGTAATAGGTTGGCAATTTATCCATATTATACTGATAGCGTATTTCCATACTTTTTATCATATAGTCTAAGAGCAATAAATTATCATCCGCAATTTTTATTTTTTTATTTAATACCAGCCATTGGTAATAATTCGTTTTTGCCAGTGCCTTTAATTGATTAATTGTATAACCTTTATTCTCTTTTTCAACAGATGACATTGCATTCATGTAATTGAAATCAGACTTAAGTTTTCTAGCATTCGGTATCATTTGTGTAACACCAACCATGTAAGATCCCATACCAGGCCCCATTTCATCGGCTTTCCATAATTTACTATTGTAAGGCGTCATAAAAAAACCCGTTTCCACTTGCGGAGGCATCCAACTTTTTGCTCCTTTTGCTGCTGCATCCATACTTTGAATATCAGCATCATACATTTTTAGTTGTGGATTATTTGTTTTGATATTCGTCAAAACAGCATCCAACGAAAGTGTTTGCGCCGCCATATTAGCAGTACTTAAAATCAAACAGCTTATTGCGATATAACAGTTATTCTTTAACATCTATAAGTTCTATTTTGCCTTTTGTTTTTAATTCTCGAAGTTTTACCATCTCAAAAACTATAGGAGTTACTAATAATACATAAATTGTTGAGGTAATTGTACCCCCAATGAGTGGAACCGTAATTGGCAACATCACATCGGCTCCAGTTCCTGTTGCCCAAAGGATAGGGATTAATCCAAATAGGGAAACGGAAACGGTCATCAATTTTGGTCTTAATCTTTTGGCAGAACCGTCAATAATGTACTGTTTCAAAATTGCTTCTGTGATTGTTGCTGCACTGTTCCCGTGTTTTTCTACCATTTTGTTCATCGCTTCATTCAAATAAATAGTCATTAACATAGCGGTTTCGATTGCCATTCCAAACAATGCTATAAAACCAACTGCAACGGCTACGGATAAATTTATTCCATAAAAATAGACCATAAAAATTCCTCCAATCAAAGCAAACGGTACGGTTATCATTGTAATCAGTGCTTCTTTCATAGAATGATAGGTGAAGTACAGAATGAGGAAAATAATGATGACAACTATAGGTAAAATCATGCTTAATGTTTTATTGGCTCTGATTTGGTTTTCCCATTGTCCGCTCCACTCCACATAATAGCCTTTTGGCATTTTAGTGATCATTGCATTCAATTTTTTTTGCGCTTCTTTTACCGTACTTCCTAGATCACGCTCTCGCACATTAAACAGGACACTGCCTCGTAGCATTGCATTTTCGCTATTTATCATTGGAGGACCATCGCTTATTTTTACATCGGCAACGGCTTCTAATGGAATAGGACCAAACTCCATTGTTTGCACTTGGAGTTTTTTTAATGCCTCAATACTATTTCTGTATTCTTGAGCATATCTTGCATTTACAGAAAATCGTTGTCTTCCCTCAATGGTTGTAGTAAGTTTCATTCCACCAATAGACGCTTCTACCACATTGTTTATATCATCTATTGTAAGTCCGTATCTGCCAATGGCCTCTCTTTTTGCCTCGATATCGATGTACTTTCCGCCAGTAATCGGTTCCGCATATAAATCTTTTACGCCAGAAGTACCTTCAAGGGCTTTTTTTATTTTTTGAGATAAAACATTGATAGTGTCTAAGCTTGCTCCGTAAATCTTTATTCCTACATCGGTTCTAATACCAGTAGAAAGCATATTAATCCTATTAATGATGGGCTGTGTAAAACCATTCGTAACTCCTGGAATTTGAAGTTTATTATTTATTTCATTAACAATATCGGCTTTCGTTTTGTCTTCTCTCCATTCGTTTTGGGGTTTCAGCAAAACAATAGTTTCAATCATGCTAATTGGACTATTATCGGTAGCAGTATTAGCCCTTCCTGCTTTTCCCAATACGTGTGCTACTTCGGGTATCGATTTTATCAATTTGTCTTGCACTTGTAAAATTCGTTTCACTTCAGAATTGGATACATCTGGCAATGTTACAGGCATAAAAAGCACGGAACCTTCATCTAAAGGTGGCATAAATTCTGTCCCTAAACGGGTAAACATTAAAACGCCAATCAGGAGCGCAATTATATTAATACCTAATACTGTTTTCCTCCATTTTAAACAAAAAATTAAAATAGGAGTATATATGCTTTCCAGTTTTTTATTAATTGGATTTTTGTTTTCTGGACGAAGTTTACCTTTAAGCAGAAAACTAATTAGAACTGGAGTAAGTGTAATGGCTAAAAAAGCATCTACTATAAGTATAAACGATTTTGTCCAAGCCAATGGGCTGAATAATTTACCTTCCATACCTGTGAGAAGAAATACAGGTAAAAAAGATGCTATTACAATGAGTGTTGAATAAAAAACACCTGGGCCAACTAATTTCGAAGAACTTTCTATAAGTTGTAATTTTTCTTCAGAAGATAACGGGTCGTGTTCTTTTTTGAATATATTTTTTATTTTGTCTTTCATTTTATTTCCGAATTATTTTGATTACTCTCCATCTCTTCCTGTTTCTCCGAAATTGTCCTATACGCATTTTCCACCATTACAATTCCGTCATCGACGACAACACCTATAGCTAATGCAATACCCGTTAATGACATGATATTAGATGATATACCAAATGCTTCAAGCAAAATAAAGCCAATGGCCACAGATATAGGCAATTGTATTAAGATAATTAAAGCACTTCGCCAATGAAAAAGAAAAAGTAGTATGACAATTGAAACAACAATCATTTCTTCTATTAAAGTTCCTTTAACAGATGCGATTGCATTTTCTATCAATTCACTTCGGTCATAAGACGTTTTAAAAGAAACGCCTTCAGGCAATCCTTTTTCAACTTCTTTCATTTTTTCTTTTACTGCTTTTATAACTTTATCTGCATTTTCACCATAACGCATGACTACAATTCCTCCTACAACTTCACCTGTTCCATTTTCATCAAAAATTCCCAAGCGTAAATCTCCACCCATTTGTATCGAACCAATGTCTTTTACCTTTACTGGAACGGAATTATAATTTTTAATAGCAATATCTTCTACATCTTTTATGTTTTTTATGTACCCTAAACCTCTTACTATGTAAGACATATTACTCATCTCAAATTTTCGACCACCAACATCATTGTTATTTGCTTTGACTGCATTCATCACTTCCATCATACTCACATTATAGTACTGCATTTTCAAGGGATCTAGCACTAATTGGTACTGTTTTTCAAAACCACCAAATGATGCTACTTCAGCCACGCCAGGAACAGTTTGTAATGCAAATTTCACGTACCAATCTTGTAAAGCTCTTTGTTCTCCCAAGTCCATACCGTTAGCCTCTAAATGATACCAAAAGACGTGACCAACTCCAGTTCCATCTGGGCCTAATGTCGGCACTACGTTTTGAGGTAGTAATCGTTGGGCATAATTTAATCTTTCCAATACACGAGTTCTTGCCCAATAGACATCTACATCATCTTCAAAAATGATATATACAAAGCTCATCCCAAACATAGATGCACCACGAATATTTTTGACTTTTGGTATACCTTGTAGGTTAGAGACCAAAGGATAGGTTACTTGTGCTTCTATAACCTGCGGGCTTCTTCCCATCCATTCCGTGAAGACAATGACTTGATTTTCGGATAAATCTGGAATGGCATCTATAGGATTTTGTTGCACGCTATAAATACCCCAAGCTAATAAGCAAGCTGAGACGAGAAGAACAACAAATCTATTTTTTAGTGAAAATGATATTAATTTTTCTACCATAATGTTTAGTTTTCTAATGAAAGACTATCTTTTGTTTTATTTATCCAATTGATTACTTCCTCTTTTTGAGCAGGTGTTACTATTGCATTTTTATGAAGTAACGTGTAGGACGCTAAGGGCATTTCATCAGATTTTATTTGTTTGATGATAGCTTCTAATTTGTTTTCTTGTTTTCGCTTGGAGTACTTTCCAAATTCATTAAAGTTCAAATCCTTCTTACCATCTTTAATGTGTTCTTCCATAAAAAACCGTGCTGGCTGAATGTAAGAATATAATGGATAATTAGTATTGTTACTGTGACAATCGTAGCAAGATGTCCGTAAAATAGTTTCAACATTTTTAGGAACATCGTACATTTTTGTGAAATTTGCAGTTAATTCCTGCTCATAACTTTCATTACGAGCAGGTTGATATAACTGCATCAACAAAAAAATAACAAACCCGATTATGAGTATTTTCTTGATGATTTTTTTCATTTTATAATTGTTTTTTCATAGAACCACAAGTAAGCATTTTCGAACCGTAGTAAGGATTTTTTATTTCTTTGCTTTCACTTATCCAAATAGCCCCTTTTCCTTCATTATACATAGGACAAAAATCTTGATATAGTTTTTGTTTTGCTCCAAATATTTTTATCAAATCATTCACATCTTTACTCAACATCGCAAAATGTTCTCTTTGGTGGTCAATTTTCCCACCATTATCACCAATGTGTTCTGCGTGTTCTTTAGCATCATCAGCAATATCAATATATTCTGTTTTCAATTTTGGATCTATTGCATTAGTATTGACTTTATTGAAAGTTGCATATAATGCTTTACCCGCATTGGCTGCTCCTTTTGTATCGTCTTTTGTGAGTGCGTTTTTGAGTTTTAAATAACCAGAGATTATTTCGCTTGTTGAAAATGTTGTTTGGGTAACCGATGTAGCTTCAGTATTAACTTCAACTGTTGTTGTATCATTATGACTATGACTACCATCAGTATGATCATGAGCTGCTTCATTTTGTACAACTGGTTCGGTTAATTCCATTCCACATTTTGAACATTTTTCACCTTTTTTTCCTGTAACCTCTGGGTGCATTGGACACGCGTATAATTGCGAGGTACTCTCTGTTGTTTCCGAATTAGTTGTTGCAGCTTCTTTATTTTTTTGATTACAAGAAACAAGTACAAATGCCATCGCTATGGCTGAAAGGATTAGATTTTTCATTTTATTATTTTTTTTAATTGATATTGTTGGTATTTGCAACATTTTTTGATGAATATTTTTTTGAAAACCCATTTTTATATAGAAATTAATTTTTTCATTTTATAGGGTCATTAAAATCATTGCATCCTTATTATTGGTATCATGTGCATTGAATTAAACTAAAAGGAAATTTAAAATTTATGCGACTGGATTATTTTTTCTTACCCTCCGTTTTAGCCATTTCCATTCCACATTTAGGACATTCCCCCGGTTTGTCAGAAGTTGAGCCATCCATTGGACAAACATATTTTGTTACAATTTTAGTTTTAGGTTGACTGCCTTTTGTAGCGTGAGTATCTATCTTTTCGGTAATTTTTACCATTCCAGTTCCACATTTAGAACATTTCCCTTCGGTATCAGAAGTTGAGCCGTCCATTGGACAAACATATTTTGTTACAATTTTAGTTTTGGTTGACTGCCTTTTGTAGCGTGAGTATCTATCTTTTCGGTAATTTTTACCATCCTAGTTCCACATTTAGAACATTTCCCTTCGGTATCAGAAGTTGAGCCGTCCATTGGACAAACATATTTTGTTACAATTTTAGTTTTAGGTTGACTGCCTTTTGTAGCGTGAGTATCTATTTTTTCAGTGGTTTTTACCATTGTCATTCCACATTTGCTACATTTTCCTTCTATTAAACTCACTTCTTCTGGATGCATTGGGCAAGTATAAGTTGTTTTTTGAGCTTCCTTTTGCGAAGATTTTGTAGCTTCTTGAGCTGATGCTACTGTGCTAACTGCTAAGAATACGCTTAGTACGATAATTAGATTTTTCATTTTTTACAGTTTTAATTAATTGTTTATAATATTAACACTGATCAATTGCAAGCCATTTTAATCGTTTATCAAATTTACATTTGATATTTTAGAAATTAATAGTTTACATTTTTATTACAACCCCATTTGGTTTTTTACCAACATTGATTGTTTTAGTAACGGTATGATTGGTAACATTTACAACAGAAACTGTATTTGCTGTTTGGTTGGTTACATAGGCAGTGTTTCCGTCCATAGTGAAAGAAATTGCGTGAGCACCAGCACCCGTATTAAAAGCGCCACCGTGCATCCACATCATCATACCAGCATCCCAAGTCCAATAATGTACTTTTCCATTCATTGGATCTGAAACCCATAATTCGCTTTTTGTTCCGTTGTGTGAGGCAATTCCGGGCATAAATCCTAAAATAATAGTTTGGTCAACGGCATTTGTAGCTACATTTATAACAGAAATAGATTGTCCGTCTTCGTTATCAACATACATTTTACCATCTGTACCAGTCCAAGCTCCAACAGGATTGTTACCAACTGTAACCGTTGCAACTACTGATTTTGATGCTACATTGATTACTGAAACGTTATCATCATCGCCATTAGCAACATAGGCTTTTGTCCCGTCCGAAGAGAAAGTTAATTCTGCAGGCATCATACCTACAGTAATTGTACTTTTCAACGCATAAGTTGTAGCGTCATACACCAATACTTTTCCGTTCATATCCATTTGAGGCACCCAAATTTCTGCACCATTTGGAGAATAAATAGTATTGTGGTTCATTACAGGTAAACCCATTTTTTTAACAATTGAACCAGTTGTTGCATCAATAACAACAAGTTTACCCGACATAGTTCCTGTCACTGCGTGTCCTGCGCTTAAATCCATTCCCGGAACTCCAATTGCAAGATGATTTGAATGTGAAGAAATATGGTGTGGCCACATTATCATATCTGTACCGGTTCCCATCAATGGAATAGTTCCTGTAACTTCATTAGTTGATAATTTGATTACTGAAATTGTTGCATCTTCACCATTGACAACATACGCTGCTGGATAATTAACGTTTAATGCTGCATTTGTCATATCCATATTATCATCTTTATTACAAGATGATAAAAGTATTGCTCCAATTATTGATGCGGTAAAAGATATATTCTTCATTTTTTAAAGTTTTAATTTTATTATTTTATTATTTTATTGTTTCTACTGTTTTACCACAACTCAACATTTGTGATCCGTAGTAAGGATTTTTAACTGTATTTTCTTTACTTAACCAATTGGCATCTTGCATCGGGCAATATTGATAATAAACCGGTTCAGTAAATTTTGAAACTTTTATCAACTCATACGTATTTTTAGATAATGATTTGAAAAGTTCTCTTTGCTTTTTGATATCCTGTGTTTCAGAAATATTTTTTGCATCAGCAGTTAAATCTTTATAAACTTTCATCCAAGTCATATGTACATCCATTTTCAATGTTTCCATTTTTACGACAGTGATTGCGGTTAAAAAATCTTTTGACTTTGCAGAAGCCGTTTTACTATCTGTTTTTACCAAGGCATCTTTCAATGAAAAATAATTATCGAAAACTGGTTTTAGTTGGTCTGTTCCTTGGTTTTCAGTCATTGTAGAATGGTCGTTCATTTCCATTTTAGTTTCTTCGGATTTTGTTTCCGTTTTTACTGCAACTTTTGCTTCACGATCGTATTGACAACATCCCGGAAGTTTTGAATATGCAGCATCTGGAGCAAGGAATTTTTCGCTATCATAACCCGCAAGTGCAATACGTTTTAAGATTTCATCCTGATTGGTTTTTTTAGCATCATAAGTAAGCGTAGCCATTTTGGTGTCTTTATTCCAATCAACATTGGCAATTTTCTTGAGACTTCCTGCTTTTTCTATGGTGGTTTCGCACATTCCACAATTCCCGAATATTTTTACGGTTTCAGTTTTAGCGTTTTTGATTTGCGCATTAGACACTGTGAATGATAGCAATAGAGTTATTGCCATCACTATTTTTTTTAGTGATTTCATTGTAAAATAATTTTAAATTGAATTAGTTAAACAAGAACAAAATGACAGCACAACAAAGCCAGCCTTTTGAAAATGAAATTAACTGAGAAAGTAAATGATTTAAAGCAATAATTGCTTTTGATTTGACACAATTATGGCTATCAAATTTAAAATTTAGCCTATTTTTGGTATAAGCCATAAAGAATTGAAACCAGAAGAAATGGAGGTTTCGTAATTGTAAAAATTTTGTTTTTCTGAAAAGAAATTAAAAATATTTTTATTAAAGTTCAATTCATTAATAGAAACAGATGTGTTGCAAGAAGAAGCACAACCACATTTAGAATGGCTGCATTTTCCTCCACAACCTTTATGATTTTTATTCTTCGAATGATTATCACCTTCGCAACAATCTTTTTTATCTGTTTTAGAAGAGATTTCTTTTTTGCAAGATTGTTTTTCTGAATTGTTTCCACACGCAAAAGTTACCATTGGCATCAAGAAGAAGCCAAGTACAACGATTAATAAAATGTGAAACTTTTTCATTTGTATAGAAAATCTAATATTGAACAAAGTTAGAGAAATAATCTTAATTTTCAATAAAGACTTGTTAAAAAAATTTCATCACTACTATTTTGTTTTGATTTATATTCTCATTAAAAGTATTATTAGGGAAGCAAATAGATGAAGACTAAACTACTTTAATCTTTGTTATGAGTGTTAATCTCATCTATGTAAAATTTTAAATCATATAAATGGATTAATTCCTCATTATTATCTGGTATTTGAGCCAGTTGATATAAATTTTAGTTTTTCAGGAAAACTATTATATCGAAATTTTGAGTTTTCTCATCATAATCTAAAGTTAGAAATTTGAATTCACTAGCTTTTAATGTAATTTCATGGAAGACATATGACTATTCAAATCCATCGATAATTTTATCAATTCTTTCCGTTTGTTGAATAAAAGCGATGAATTTCCAGTTCTTCAGTTGGGATACGTTATTAATTAACTGGTTTCATAATCAACAATTATATTTCTTTTAATTTGTAAAAATTACTAATCTACATGTTACAAGTGTTCAGTAAATTAAAAACGATCTTTTAGTCCTAAAAACAAAAATACTGATTATCAATTAATTAAACTGTTTTTATTTCAGCGGGGTGTCACTAAACATAATTGAAGAATCAATTATAATAGAACATTTACAAAAAAATTAACATTCGAGTCAGCTAATAAAATTGTAAATTTGTGCCCAGTATGACAAAAAAGTTCTACATATTGCTACTCGTTACGCTTGGTTTTCTTTTGGGACCAACGCTTACTTATGCGCATGGGACAAAAAAAGAAATGCCATGTTGTAAAAAAGAATTTACAGTAAAAGACTGTTGCAAGAAAAAAGATTCTAATAAGAAAGAACACAATTGCGATACTAGTTGTTTAAGTAATTCTTGTGGTTGCCCAACTGCTTACTGTGGCTATAGCTTTATTCTTAATTTTCAAACAGAAAACAATTCACTTTTTAGTTTTTCTGAAAGAAAACAAAATCACTATTATTCAGAAATCTTTATTTCTTCAGATTTCCGTTCTATCTGGCTTCCACCTAAATTAAGCTAGATTCCTTTTTGACATCCATAAGTCTGTCTCTTCCAAAGCCTATTTAAGGCTTAAAATTATTAAAATATTTAATCCGATTCATTTTCAGATATAGCTGTATTTGCTATGCTTCTGTCATGCTTTAGGATTAATTCATTCAAAATTATAAAAACAATGAACTCAATAAAAAAATTATTGATGGCAATGACTCTATTGCTATCAGTCACTTTCGCCAGCGCGCAAATAAAAAACAAAACAACTGAAACCGTAAAAATCAATGGTAATTGTGGCATGTGCAAAAAAACTATTGAAACGGCTGCAAACATTGATAAAGTTGCCAAAGTAAATTGGGACACGAACACCAAAACCGCTACAGTTACCTACGATACTAAGAAAACCAATCTTGATGCCATACTAAAACGTGTTGCAGATGCTGGATATGACAATGAAAAATTTAGTGCCCCAAATGCTGTTTACGATGAATTGCACGGATGTTGCCAATATGATAGAGAAGCAAGTCCTAAAAAAGCGGAGTAATCATAATCAAATCATTTAAATTAAATTTCATGTTCAAAATAAAAAATATAATCACATTACTCTCCCTGATAGCAACTGTTTCTATAGCAAGTGCACAAATAAAAATAGGAGATTCTTTTCCAGATGTTCAGCTTCAAAACAATAAGAACGCTACAGTTAAACTAAATACTTTTAAAGGAAAAACAGTTTTGGTAGATTTTTGGGCATCATGGTGCGCACCTTGCCGAATGGCTAACAAAAAATTGGTAAAAATGTATGACCAATACAAAGGTCAGAGTTTTGAAATTGTTGGAATTTCAATTGATATCGATAAATCAAAATGGTTAAAAGCCATTGAAAAAGACAAAATGAAACACCAGCAATTAATCGACCCGAAAGGTTTTGATGCCAAAAATGCTGTGGCTTTTGGAGTTGAAGCACTACCTGCAACCTATCTTTTTGATGCATCAGGAAAACTGATTGCCATAAACCCAACCGAATCACAAATAATTGCTCAAATCAAAAAAAACAAAAAATAAAATGAAAACATTACATATAAAATTCGTAGCCGCTGCACTTTTAGTATTATTAACTGGTGTAAAATCATATTCTCAAATCACTAAAGTCAAAATAATGGCAACGGGATTAACTTGTTCTATGTGCTCTAATGCGATAAATAAACAATTAAAATCTTTTACCGAAGTAGATAGTATTGGTACTGATTTAAACACAAATACGTTTACCGTTTATTTTAAAAAAGATAACTCATTACAACCTAAAGTATTAAAAAACGCTGTTGAAAAAGCTGGTTTCTTTGTAGGTTCTATGGTTTTGACTGCAAAGTTTCATACGCCAACAATTGAGGATAATACAACCTTAAAAGTTGATGATGTAACTTATAATTTCATTGATATTAAAACCCCAGTAGCTCATGCAGAAACAAGATACAGAGTTCTGGATAAAGGTTTTGTAACCCAAAAAGAGTATAAAAAACTAGTTAAATCATATTCTAAATATCCTGGTTATGCTACGGAAAATGAAAATGATTATTATTTAAAGACCCTATAAAAATGAAATATCTATCAATTGTTTTCTTATTACTTGTTTCATTCAAAATAGATGCACAGGAATTATTTGTAGTAACCGAACCCGCTAGTAATGTTCCGGCGGGTTCTATTGGGGTTCGGGTTGGTCAATCTCTTATGAAAAATCAACTGGAAAGTGGGTCTATGTATAATTTAACGCCCGAAGTTACTTGGGGAATAAATAAAAATATCATGGTTCGTACCTCAGCTTTTCTTAGTAACCAAGAAAATGGATTGGGACTTAAAGGTGGTGGTTTTTATGCTAAATATCGTTTCTTTTCTGTAGATGATTTACAAAGTCATTTTAGGATGGCTGCCTTTGGACGATACAGTTATAATAACTCTTTTATTAATCAGGAAGCTATAGACTTAATGGGAGGAAACTCTGGTTACGAAGCTGGTCTGGTAGCTACTCAGTTAATCCATAAAGTTGCCATAAGTTCTTCTGCAAGTTACGTGCGGGCACTTAATAACAGTGATTATAGCTTTCCGGATTTTTTGGGTAACAGCGCAGTAAATTATACGTTCTCAGTAGGGAAATTAATGTATCCAAAAAATTATACAAGTTTTAAACAAACCAACATCAATGCGATGCTGGAATTTACTGGACAAACGATAACCGAAAACGGAAAATCATATCTGGATGTAGTTCCTTCGATTCAGTTTATCATTAACAGTCAGGCGAGAATTGACCTTGCATACAAAAAAGAATTGTATAGCTCGATGCAACGTGCCACATCTGATGGTGTTTTCTTAAAACTGGAATATACTTTTTTTAATGTGACCAAATAAATTACTTCGCCAAGATTTTAATTTAAATCTAAAGTTCATAAAATAAGTGTTTCGATGGCAAAAGACCATCGAAACACTTCCTATGGCTTATCGGGAAATGACACGTGTAAAATCAAATTATCACCAGAACAAATCGTTCTGATTAAACTTATAAAATGAAGAAAATCTTTTATTTATTACTCTTGGGCTTTGTTTTTGTCAAAGTCCAGGCACAGATTATAAATCCTGTGAAATGGGAACCTAGAATCGAGAAGAAATCCACCTCAGAATATGTACTTACTTTTAATGGTAATATCGAAGCAGGTTGGCACGTATATTCTCAATTTACACCTGAAGATGGTCCTCTTCCTGCCGAATTCATTTTTCATGATAACAAAAGCAATTATGAATTTATTGGAAAAGCAACCGAAAGTGAAACCAAACGAGAGTTTAATGAAATCTTTGGTGTCGATGAAATCTTCTTTTCCGATAAAGTTACTTTTACCCAATTAATCAAACAGATTAATCCAGAAAAGGAAATTATACAAGTGGAGCTTTCTTACCAAGTTTGCATGGAAAACTGTATCAGCGAAACAAAATATTTTGAGTTTGATCTTAAAACGCTTGAAGCAAAAGAAATCCAGGCTTCCGATATTGCAAACGAAAAAACTACCAAAGCTGATGCAAATACTGCGGTAGAAAAACAACCAGAATCTAATGAATCTGATTCTAGTTTATATATGATTTTCTTTATTGCTTTCTTATCTGGTTTTGCGGCATTGCTTACTCCTTGCGTGTTTCCAATGATCCCAATGACAGTAAGTTTCTTTACAAAACAAAGCAAAAACAAAGCCAAAGGAATTAAAAATGCCATTATCTATGGTATTTCAATCGTCTTGATTTATGTATTTCTAGGAACTGTAATTACCTTAATTTTTGGTGCCGATGCACTAAATGCATTATCAACCAATGTATGGTTCAATGTTATTTTCTTTGTGTTATTGGTTGTATTTGCATTATCGTTTTTAGGCGCTTTCGAAATTATGTTACCTAATTCCTGGGCAAATAAAGTGGACCGTCAAGCAGATAAAGGTGGAATCTTAGGAATCGTTTTCATGGCGCTGGCTCTTGCAATAGTTTCCTTTTCTTGTACAGGACCAATTATCGGAACATTATTAGTCGAAGCAGCTTCCAAAGGTGGTATAGCACCAATTGTGGGGATGTTAGGTTTTTCTTTTGCTTTAGCATTACCCTTTATGTTATTTGCCATGTTCCCAGGTTGGTTAAATACATTACCAAAATCTGGCGGATGGTTAAATACAGTAAAAGTATTTTTAGGTTTTATAGAATTAGCTTTAGCATTTAAATTCTTGTCTAATGCCGATTTAGTATTGCAATTGCACTGGTTTGAAAGAGAAATATTTTTATCCATTTGGATTGCTATATTTGGAACTTTGGCATTCTACTTATTCGGAAAAATAACCTTGCCACATGATTCTCCTTCGTCTTCAATTTCAGTAGGAAGATTATCTGTTGGACTAGTGGTATTGGTATTTGCAATATATCTTATTCCGGGTTTATGGGGTGCTCCATTAAAATTAATAAGTGGCTTTCCTCCACCTATGACCTATAGTGAATCTCCATACGGTGTAGGCGGCTCAAACAGAGAATCTACATCAGCAATAGTATTACCAGACGGAGCACATAAAGGACCACATGATATTATGGCTTTTACCGATTATGAAAAAGGATTGGCTTATGCCAAAAGTGTAAACAAACCTATTCTCTTGGATTTTACAGGATTTGCTTGTGTAAATTGCCGAAAAATGGAAGATTATGTTTGGTCGGATCCTCGCATTTTATCTATTTTAAATAATGAAGTAGTTCTTATTTCACTATATGTTGATGACAAAAGAGAATTGCCTATCGAGGAACAATATGTCTCTAAAGAAACTGGCAAAAAGATAAAATCAATAGGAAACAAATGGAGTGATTTCCAAATCACTCGTTATAAGGCAAACGCTCAGCCGTATTATATCATATTGGATACAAAAGAGAAAAGTTTAAACCAACCAGTTGGATATATGCCAGACATTACTGAATATGAACAATGGCTGAAATATGGCATTAAACAGTTTCAAAAATAGAAAAAAGCTGTCTAAAAATGATTTGGACAGCTTTTTTTATAACGCAATATTTTTAGGGTTAAAAATAATAACTTTTAAAATACTTTGATTTTATTGGGTAATGGTTCTAGTCTCTAATGAGAAAAAATCTTGTAGTGTAGATGGTTCTTGTTGTGCAGGAGGAAAAGCACCTCCAAAAAAATCATAAATATTTTAAAGAGCGTCCCTATTAATGGACGCTTCTTATTAATATCAGATTTAAAACTTCATTCGCTGTATTCTAACTGCATTCAAAATAGCTAATAAAGCCACACCAACATCGGCAAAAACAGCTTCCCACATGGTGGCTAAACCTCCGGCACCAAGAACCAGTACAATTGCTTTTACTGTGAATGCCAACCCAATGTTTTGCCAAACGATTTGTTTTGTTTTTCTACCAATATTTATTGCTGTAAAAATTTTCGTGGGCTGGTCGTTTTGAATAACGATGTCGGCGGTCTCGATAGTGGCATCGCTTCCTAAACCACCCATTGCAATTCCGGCATCGGCAAGGGCTACAACCGGCGCATCATTTACACCATCACCAACAAAGGCAATTTTAAGGTTTTGCTTTTTCAATTCTTCTACTTTTTCTACTTTGTTTTCAGGTAACAAATCGCCATAGGCTTGATCGATATTTAATTCTTTTGCAACAGCATCTGCAACGGCTTGTTTATCTCCCGAAAGCATTACGGTTTTGATGTTTATTTTATGCAAACTTTCGATAGCTGTTTTTGCATCTTCTTTTATTTCGTCAGCAATTAGAAAGTATCCTGCATATTTTTGATTGATGGCAATAACTATTATTGTAAATGGTGTGTTGTCGATTTCAGCATCGTAACTGATATTGAATTTCTTCATTAATTTTACATTTCCTGCCAATATTTCTTTTCCTTCTACATTACCTTTCAATCCGTGTCCTGCAATTTCTTCGACATCGGTAACTGTTACCTCTTTTTCTGAACCTTTGGCATATTCAATAATAGCAGTTCCTACCGGATGTGTGGATTTGGTTTCTAATGCTGCTGTGAATTTTATTAAATCAGCTTCCGGAATATCAACGGCTACCACTTTTTGAACTTTAAAAACGCCTTTGGTCAGCGTTCCAGTTTTGTCCATAACTACTGTTTGAATAGATGCCATTATATCTAGAAAATTCGAGCCTTTTACTAAAATTCCATTTTTACTTGCTGCACCAATACCTCCAAAATATCCCAAAGGAATAGAAATTACCAGCGCACAAGGACAGGAAATAACCAAGAAAACTAAAGCTCGGTATAACCAATCGTTGAAGATATAATTTTCTATGAATATCATTGGAACTAAACAAATACAGATTGCCAAAAACACAACTATTGGGGTGTATATTTTAGCAAATTTTCGAATAAATAGTTCGGTAGGTGCTTTTTTAGCCGTGGCATCTTGCACCATCTCAAGGATTTTTGACAACTTACTATCAGTGTAAGCCGTTGTCACTTCGACTTGAACAACTGTATTCAGGTTAATCATTCCTGCAAGAACGGTTTCTCCTTTTTGTTTTGTATCTGGTTTGCTTTCTCCTGTTAATGCTGCTGTGTTTAAGGAAGCATTATCTGAAAGTAATTTTCCGTCGAGTGCTAATTTTTCTCCTGGGCGTAATTGGATTATTTCTCCAATGACAATTTCAGCTGCTTTTTTATCAATAGTATTGCCCTCTTTGATAACTGTAGCGGTATCTGGTCTTTGATCCAACAATAATTTGATGTTGTTTTTTGCTCTTTGAACTGCCAGTGTTTGAAATACTTCGCCAACGGCATAAAATAGCATTACGGCAACACCTTCGGGATATTCACCAATAGCGAATGCTCCGATTGTAGCAATACTCATTAATAGGAATTCTGAAAAGATTTCGCCTTTACGTATGCTTTCAAAAGCTTCTTTTATTACCGGAAAACCAACAGGAGCATAAGCTACTACATACCAAGAAATACGGACCCAGCCAGTGAACCAAGTTTGTGGAAAATAATTATCAAAACCAATAGCAATGAGTAATAGCACAAAACTTATAACTGCTGGCAAGAACATTTGAAACGTCGTTTGATTACCGCCTGAATGGTCGTGTCCGTCATCATCCGAATGCTCATCGTGATTGTGCTGGTCCTTTACTATTTTTTTAGCCTTTGTATCATCGTGTTCGTTGCTACAACAGCTTTCTTTTTTAGTTTTCTTTTTTACCTGCTTATCTGCCATTTTATTTATTTTTTCTTCTTGTGAACAGCAAGTCATTTTACCTTGAGCATCATAAGTGTGCTTGTGTTTTGGATCTGTATTTTTCATTTTTTAATCATTTTAAATTAATTAAGAATATTTTATTTAATCATTTTCGTTTTCCTTACCGTGTTTTATTATCATATTTTGCTTCCATTTTATATACCATTTTTGATGGTGTAATGAAAGTAGAAAATACAATGCGCAAGCACCTATTATAGCTATAATAAACATATCTAATCCTACCGCAACACCAACTGCTGATGTACACCATACGGTTGCTGCTGTTGTTAATCCGTGTGATGTTCCTGCAGTAGAATTGCGATAAATAATTCCAGCACCTAGAAAACCAACGCCTGTTACAATATTTGCAATTACTCTTGAAGTATCCGCTGGGTTATTTACCAAATGGGCTGTAATAGCTGTAAACAAAGTTGCGCCAATACATACGGCTGCATACGTTCTTATTCCTGCATCTTGACAGTGTTTTTCTCTATCTAAACCAATAAATCCTCCTAATAAAAAGGAGACAATCAGTTTGGAAACAATAATTAATTCTGCATTTATATCCATAATTTATATATTACATTATATAAAACGATTTTGGCTTTTCTACAATTGGTAAATCTGTATCGCCTATCAATTCTTTAATATTTATTTCTATTGTTATTGCAAGACTTGTCATTGGAATGTCGGTTGTTACATTTTCGAACGGATCTTGTAATATAATTGCCGTTCGTTCTATGGCTATAAATATTATAGGTATCAAAGCTGTTAAAAATATTTCTACTAAAACATATTTATCATCTAACCCAAATGGTAAAAGCGTGGCAAAAACATAAATAAAAAAATGTACCAATAAGCTGTATGATTTTGGAAAAACGGTGTTTTTAATACGTTCGCATTTTCCCATAGAGTCGCACAAGCGACTTAAAGTACTGTCAATCTGTATTTGCTTGAAATCGCTAATTTCTAGTTTAGATAGTGCTTCACTATGTTGATTAATTATTGCATTTGGGATGTTGTTTTTTGATAATTTATGTTCTTTAACATAGTCGTATACTTTTTTTGAATACGATAATTTTCGCAACGATTCTCCTAAAACATAACACCAAATTATTTGACGGTACGCAAAATCCTGCACAATTTTAGTGTCTTTTTCTGGTAAAAATTGCTTTACTTGACGTATTAAAGTTCTTGAATCGTTTACTATTGCACCCCAAATTATTCTTGCTTCCCACCATCTTTCATAAGCTTGGGCTGTTCTAAAAGCCAGTAATAATGATAATGCAGTTCCGATTATGGCACTCATAGCAATTGGTATTTCTATTTTTGACAGAAAACCGTACTGGTCAGCAATTCCTACTACTATAGCATAGATTAGAATGGCAGTTATGTCAAATTTTATTTGTTTCAAAAATGTGAATATTGATATTCTTTTATTTAATAGCATAAATTAATTTTTTAATTATTTAGACAAAATCCATCTAGAACAAAAACATAATCATTTATAATTAATTACTTTGTTTCATCTTACCATTTTTGAATCGTTCACTCGCAGTTTGGTAATAAGAAACAGTTAATTTTTCTAAATCAATTAAATTTTTATTTTCTATTTTTTTCATTATTTTCTTTTCTGCATCCCATATATAATTATTTACTTTTTTTCGGTCATTTATTTCTGTAAAATATTTATTCTTTAATAATCCTAATGTTCTATAATTTCCAATTAAAGCTCTTTCTTCATTAGGTTTCATTATATTAATATCTTTGCCATAAAGTTCTGTTTGATAATTCCAATTCAAATATCCAAATACTGTTGGCATTAGGTCAATTTGCGATACAAGTTTATTGATTTTTTGTTTTTGATTATTCAAATTGTAAATCATTGCTGGAATATGATGATTTTCAATATTTATTTCCCATTTACCAGCACTATTGGCACAATGGTCAGCAACAATTACAAAAATTGTATTTGAAAACCAAGGTTTTGTTTTCACTTTTTTGATATATTGTCCTAAAGCAAAATCAGTATATTTTACTGCACTTTCTCTACTTCCTTGTACCATATTTATTCTTCCATTAGGAAATGAATAGGGTTTATGGTTAGATGTTGTCATTATAAATTGAAAAAAAGGTTTGTTTTTTTTTGAATTTATATTGGCATATTTTATAGATTGAGTATAACTATCTTCATCACAAATTCCCCAAGCATTTTCAAATGTTACTTCGTTGTCTTCTATTGCAAATCGTTTTGTTTTAATATTATCAGATAGCGGATTTCCTCTGTTTCTATCTATTATATTAAACCCTTGACCGCCAAAAAAAGTGTTCATATTATCAAAATAGCCATCGCCTCCATATATAAAACTTAAATCATAATTTTTCTTTTTTAATATCGTAGCTATTGAAAATATACTTTCATTATTTGGTCTTCTTACAATACTGTTTCCTGGTGTTGGTGGAACGCAGAGAGTGAGTGCTTCCATACCTCGAACAGTTCTTGTACCTGTAGCATACATATTAGTAAAGAATATGCTGTTTTTTGCTAATGCTTCATAATTAGGTGTTAGATTTTGTTGGTTTCCAAATTGTTTTAAAAAATCGGCACTAAAACTTTCAATAGCAATTAAAACTATGTTAGGGGCTTGTTCTTTTGAGCCACTTACGTTTCTTGTAATCGCATCTTTTTCTTGATTTGTAAATTCTTGATTGTTTTGAAGCAATTCCTTTTTTACTATTTTATATGCTTCTTTGTTAGGCAATGTTTTATAAAATGTTGTATAATCTAACTCGTTTGAATGCAATGCTGAAAAAAAAGAGAAAACACCATTTTTGCTTAATTCATTTTCATAATTATTGATGCTCCATTCTGCAAGTTTATTTTTTGCAAAAAAAGTGAAAAGTAATGTTACTAGTAATAAAGGTAAAACATTAAAAAGCCTTTCTTTAAATTTTGGTTTTTCTGTGAATGTTTCCCTAAAAACATTTTTCTTCTTATAAATGACATATATAATGAAGATTAAAGTAAATAGAACCAAAATTATTAATGGGATTGGATAGGATTGATTTATATTTTCAAAAACTTCGTAAGTATATATTAAATAATCAACAGCAATAAAGTTAAACCTTGTATTGAATTCCTCCCAAAATGGAAATTCCGCAACAAAAGAAAAAATACTAATGAATAGTAAAATACCCATTAAAAAATAAGTAATTACCTTATCAAGTATGCCACCGACAAGTTTTGAAGGTAAAGCAAGTAGATATGAATAATAAATTGTAGAAAAAAACAAAGCTACTGATAGGTCAAAGAAAAATCCTAAACTGAAAATTTTGATAATTGAAATAAGAGAAAAATCAATATCATCAAATGATAAAGCATAAAGGGAAATTCTTATCCCGAAAGAAATCAGAACATAAGTTGATATAAATGAATATAGTAATGAAAATCGTTTGTTAAATATATTTTTCATTTTTTTAAATTGTATTTTTAGTTATGAGAATCCAGAGACCATTTCTCCTTCATCTTTTATTAAAAGAAATGTACTTCCTAAAAGCATTGCCTAATCGGTTCTACTGCCTTGAAATAGTTTTCAAAATCATCAATGATACTGGCAGTTTGGGATAGGTTTAAGTTTTTTAAAGACTTCATTGCAGATGTTGGGTATTTCTTTCGTTTTAGAATGTTTGTAACCTTTTTATTTTTACTATATATAAAACATAAGTATTTGATTTTAAATAAAAAGAACTATTTATTCCCAAAGTTGTGGGATTTTTTTCCTCTGTTTTTTATTAACCCATTTATTCAATTTATAGGAAAGATAAGCTGATCCGCTTCCTATGATTGCGCCAGCTAACACGTCACTTGGATAATGAACACCCAATACCATACGAGAATAGCTTACTGCACTTGCCCACGCAAACGAAGGAGCAATAATGTACCATTTTGGATACGCCATACTCAAGGAAGTGGCAGTTGCAAAAGCTAAAGAAGCGTGCCCTGATGGGAAAGAAGGTCCGGTTGCTGTTGTAACTTGCTCAATATCTGGATAAGTTACAAATGGTCGTTCTCTATTTACTGTTTTTTTTAAAGCAAATGTTATAAATCCTGAAGCCAAAAAGGCTTCTCCAATAAAAATAGCTTTCTTTTTGACTGTACTATCTTTCATTATCAATCCGACAGAGTACATAATAATTGGAGTTCCAATACTTACAGGAGCTAGACTATTTGTAATTCCTTTTGATGCTGGATCCAGTGATTTGTTCCTATTATGATTTATGTTTCTTAAAACATCAATGTCTAAATTCTGGGCATTTGCAAAGTTTATGCAAAAAAACAACACCGCTAAATTGGTTATTTGTAACAAATTTATTTTGTTTTTCATTCTTCTGTCTTTTTAATCAAAATTTTTATAATGCAAATGGATACAGAAAACAATACTCATTTATGTTCTACTTTTTAATGCTTGTGCTCTAGATCGTGCGAACAGCCGTTTTATTTATCTTCGGCAGACATTTCTTTCGCTTTAGCGTTTATGAACATCATCAGAATGATTTTCTGAATCATTGTGAATAGAACAACCTGATTGTTTGTTTGGTGATTTATTTTTTCTTCCTGTCTGCACCAAAGCTGTTTACTGTTTGCATCATATTTGTGTTGGTGTTTCTTTTTTAGTTATTTATGATTATGTTCTAAATGGTTTTTATTTTCTTCGTGTTCAATTTTTATTAATGACATTTTGCAAACAGGACATTTTCCAGAAATGTCATAAAATTTCCCTTTTTCACATTTCATAGGGCATTCGTAGACTATCATATGGGCTTCTGCCTTTTTGTGAATATGAACCTTTTGTACTTTTTTCTCTTCTTTACAGGAAAAAACAATCGTCATTATTGCAATATTTATAATTCCTAGTATGATTAATTTTTTCATCAAATTAGATTTAAAATGTTTCTTAAATTATATAAAAGAGAGTGCAAATAGGAATTATTTAAAACCCTAATTTGATCCTTCGTTAATGTTATTATGAAAAAATGGTAGCCATTCCAAGCAAACCTGAAAGCATTAATACACACTTCCAACAATTGAGTCTTTTGTTCATTTTCTAAATTTTTTATATTAAATAGTTATTTAAAACTGGCAATACTATTAATAGTCAGTGCCACAATAATTGTATTGAACGCAAATGAAATTAGACTGTGCAACAAAACAAATCTTCTGATAACCTTTGAGCTTACTTGGACATCTGAAACTTGAAATGTCATACCAATTACGAATGAGAAATAGGCGAAATCAATATAATCAGGCTCCTCCTTACAAGGAAATTTGATACCTCCAACATTACTACCCGTTTTTAATTGATTATGGTCGTGATATAAGTGTGCATACCGAATTGTAAAAATTGTATGAAGCAATGTCCACGACACTAAAATGGGCGATAATGAAACGATTGCATCAAATATTCTGTTAAAGGACGATTCTTCTGTACCTTTTAAAAGAAGTAAAGTACCAAACAAACTAACACAAACAGCAATGAGCACTATCGTAAAAATCACTTTAAGTCCATCATCCTGACGATCTACCACCTCACATAGATCTTTATTTGTGGTAGTAAAAAACAATGCCCAGCTAAATATAATTAGAGAAAGACAAAAGATATCCCAGGATAAAATTATCCTGTTTTTAATATCAATTTTAAAAAACAGTAAAATGAAATACAACAATAATGATAAGGTAAGACAAATTATTATCTTTTTTATTCCGCTAGTATTTCGCAGAAAACTATATTTTGTTGTTTTCATATTCAGCAATTAATGATTTTTCTAATATTATTTTGGGGGCATAGTCTTCATCAATTAATTTACTATCACAACCGCCAATACAAATAATACTAGCGGTTTTAGATAGTCTTAAATTTTCTAATTGCCCATAACGTTTTAGGATATTTTTTATCACACTTCGTTCGATTCGAGCTATTGTTGTGAATAAAATTTACTAATGCTTCTTAAACTACTTATTAATGTGTATGCTCACCGCCACCTTTCATAGCAGACAGTAAATAAAAAGCTCCTTTAATTACAATTTTTGCATCGGCAGGAATTGCTTCAACAAATTTCACTTCGGTATACCCTAAATCTGTTGTTCCTGGTACAACTTCTATTGCTTTGAAATGTACTTCGTTGTGTCCTTCTTCCTCGCCAACAGCTTCTTCAGAATGTGCTTCGCCTTCTTTGTGTTCGTGAGCTTCTGCTTTTTTACCTGTGGCTTTTTCTTCGTGTTCTTCTTGGATATAGACAAAGTATTTATCTCCATTTTTTACAACAGCATCTTTGGGTAGGGCAGGGACGGTTGCATTTTTAATATTGATATTGGCAGAAACATACATTCCAGAAATTAAATCTTTGGAATCAGCTGGATTAATTTTGGCGTGAACAGCAACGGTTTTGCTTTCATTTGAAAAGGATTTATTGATACCAAATATTTTTCCTTTAATGGATTTGTTTCCTTGATTAGTCAAAATAAAGTCTATCGTTTGCCCCACAGAAATTGATTCCAAATCTTTTTCATAAACGTTTAAGTCCAAGTGCATCTGGCTATTATCCACGACTTCAAAAAGGGTTATTCCTGTTTCGGCAAATGCTCCTTTGGCAATGCTGATTTTTCCAACATAACCGGATATTGGTGAAACTATCGGTACCAAACTTGATCCGCTTGTACTCATATTCAGGGCTTGCAATTTGTTTTTTGCAGCTTTTGCTCTGGCTCTTTCAACAGCTAGTTTTGATTTTACTTCCTGAAGTACTTTTCTAGGGTTTACATTTTCATCAGTTAATGTCTTCTGGCGATTGTATTCTAATTGCAGGTATTCAATATTGGCAACAGCCGAATTATAATCTTCCTGCATTCCAACTACTTCTAAATTTTGAATAGTTGCCAGTACTTTTCCTTTGTTTACATACGTGCCTTCTAAAACAAAAATATCCTTAACCGTTCCTCCAATTAAGGTTGAAATGTTAGCCATATTTTGTGGTGGAACTGTCGTATATCCATTGGCTTTAATCACTAAATTAAGATTCCTGTTTTCTACAGAACCTGTTTGAATACCAACTGTTTTGAATTGTAAGGCTGTTAATGCTACTTCGTTTTCTGATTTTTCTTCTTCGTGACCTGCTTCTTCTGTTTTCTTTTCTCCACAAGAGGTGAGAAGTAGTAAGAATAAAGTATTAAGTATTAAGAAAATTTTGAATTTTGAATTTATATTTTTCATTTTGAGAAATTTTATTTGTTAGAAATAGATGGAAATTGCAATTGAATAGCACTTTGATTATAAGCATTGGTAGCTTCGGCATTTTGCTTTTTGATGTCGATAGCCTGATTCAAAAAACTGATGTAATACCAATAACTCATATCACCATTGGCATAACTTTTTTGAGCCGTTGCAATTATTTGTTCTGCATATAGCAAACCTTCCTTTTGATAATAATCTAATGCTTTTTGTTGCTTTTCGAAATCATTTTTCAATTCCTGCATTTGTAATTTCAAAGTCAATTTATTTTTGTCTAATTCTAATTGGGATTGCGAAATACTGATAGCAGATGCTTTAGCTTTAGCTGAATTTACCCCACCAAATAAAGGAATTTGTAAACCTGCCGTAAACCCTTGAAAATAAGATTTGGTATCAATGGTTTGTCCAAAATAACCTAATCCTAATTTTGGTGTTCGCAATGCTTTAAAAGTATTGGCTTCTTTTTGATACACCGAAATTTGCTGTGTATAATAATCGGTTACCAACGTTTCTACTTTGGATTGGTTTTCATTCGGTTGAAATGAATATTGCATTGGCGTTGTACTATCGGGTACAATATTCTCTTCCGTTTGAATAAAAAATTGTAATTGTTTTTGGTAAATTGCCAAATCAAATTCGAGTTGCGCTTGCTGTGTTTCTATTTCTTTTGACTTTGCTTTGGCACTGATTACTTCAATTTTTCCGCTTTCGCCTGTTTCAAAACGTAGTTCTGCATTCTTTAGGAATTTAGAATAAATTTCCAATAAATCTGCATTTAGTTTTTGTACAGAAACACCATATAAATATTGATAGTAGGCGATTGTTACTGCTTTTTCGATTTCATATTCGGATAATGCTTTTCGTTTTTCAGCTAGTTTCACCAATTCTTCCTGCAATTGACGATTGGCTTTTGTAATTCTTCCAATTGGAAAATACTGCTGTATCGAAACATTGCTATCATAATATTTACTATTGAATTGCCCACCCTGATATTGCACTTGCAAAGGATCTGCTTGAAATGCTGTCTTTTTCAGAACCGTTTGTTTCTCAATTTCCTTATCAGCAATCTTTAAATCAATATTATTGGTTTTTGCAATTTCGATAGCTTTTTGTAATGAAATAGGCTGGCTATTTTGAGCAAAAGAAAAACTACTTATCAATAAAACTATTAGGGTAACGATTGGTGTTTTTATTTTTCTTCTTGCTTTAATTCCTTTTTCAAACAATAAATAAAGTATTGGTAAAACAATCAACGTCAATAATGTAGCCGATAATAATCCTCCAATAACAACCGTTGCCAATGGTTTTTGTACTTCAGCTCCACCGCTGGTGGATAATGCCATTGGCATAAATCCTAAAGACGCAACAGCAGCTGTCATTAAAACAGGTCGTAACCGTGTTTTTGTACCCATTAAAACTCTTTGTAATGGATCGGTTATTCCTTCAGATTTCAATTGATTGAAATAAGAAATCAATACAATTCCGTTTAACACTGCGATTCCGAAAAGGGCTATAAATCCAATTCCTGCCGAAATACTGAAAGGCATTCCCCTCATCCATAGTGCGAAAACACCTCCAATGGCTGATAATGGGATGGCGGTAAATATTAGCAAAGATTGTTTCATACTATTGAAAGTAAAATATAGCAGCACCATTATTAATGCTAATGCAATAGGTAAAGCAACCGAAAGTCTTTTAGTAGCTTCAATCAAGTTTTCGAATTGTCCTCCATAAGTAACATAATAACCTGGGGGAAGTTTGAAATCTTTATCAAGTTTAGCCTGAATTTCTTCGACAACGCTTTTTATATCTCGACCACGAACGTTTAATCCAACAGTAATTCTACGTTTACCATTCTCACGAGAAACCTGAACAGGGCCTTGCTCATAAGAAACCGTTGCTACTTGTGATAGTGGTACTTGTTGTCCGTTTGGTAAAGGAATAAATAGATTACTCACATCTGTAATATCTGTTCGGCTAGCTGCATCCATTCTCACCACTACATCAAATCGTTTGCTTTCTTCATAGATTTTACCTGCGCTTTCTCCTGCAAATGAAGAGCGGATGATTTGGTTGATATCGGTAATATTCAAACCATATAATGCAATTTTATTGTAATCGTATTTTACAGTAATTTGCGGTAAGCCTGTTACTTTATCTGCTTTTAAGTCTCCAATGCCTTCAATATTATTGACTTTAGCAATCAATTCTTTGGCTTTAGTATCTAAAATTTCTAAATCATCACCAAAAATTTTAATGGCTATATCACTTCGGCTTCCGGTCATTAACTCGTTGAATCGCATTTGAATTGGTTGTGAAACTTCAATATTAGCACCTGGAATGGCTTCCATTTCTTCTTTCATTGCATTGGCTAAATCTTCCCAATTGTCGTAATCACCTGTCCATTCACTTTTGTCTTTAAGTACAATAATCATATCCCCACTTTCTATAGGCATTGGATCCGTTGGAATTTCACCACTTCCAATTTTGGTTACTATGGTTTTAATTTCGGGAAATTTAGCTTTTAGAATTTTTTCATATTCTGTGGTTGTTTTTACCATTTGCGAAAGCGAACTTCCGGTCATAATTGTAGCATTTAAGGCTAAATCTCCTTCTTCAATTGTTGGAATGAATTCGCCACCCATATTTTGAAAAATTACTAGCGCCAATACAAATAGACCTAATGAAATTGCCAAAACTGCTTTTTTGAAACGCAATGCTTTTTCTAAAAACGGGGTATATATTCCCTCGAACCAAGCCATCATTCTATCACTAAAATTGGTTTTGTGTTCTGTATTTTTGGATAAGAACATCGCACTCATCATTGGTACATAAGTTAAAGACATAACAAATGCACCTATTACTGCAAATCCTACTGTCATTGCCATTGGTCGGAACATTTTACCTTCTGTGCCAACTAATGCCAGGATTGGCAAATACACGATTAAGATAATTATTTCCCCAAAAGCGGCACTGTTTCTAATTTTGGAAGCCGATTGATATACCTCTTCATCCATTTCAGATTGGGATAAATCTTTTTTTCTTTTGAGTTTTTGCAAATGATGCATTGTTGCTTCGACAATTATAACCGCACCATCGACAATAATTCCAAAATCGATTGCTCCTAAACTCATTAGATTTCCGCTTACTCCAAAGGTATTCATCAAAATCACAGCGAAAAGCATTGATAATGGAATTACAGATGCTACAATTAGTCCTGCACGAAGATTTCCAAGAAATAAGATCAATACAAATATTACTATTAATGCACCTTCCAATAGGTTTTTAGTAACAGTTCCTATGGCACTATCTACTAATTTTCCTCTATCGATAAAAGCTTCAGCAACCACTCCCTCTGGAAGAGTTTTGTTGATCTGATCCATTTTTTCTTTTACTCTATTGACAACTGCACTTGAATTTTCTCCTTTTAGCATAAGAGCCATTCCACATACAATTTCTCCTTTTCCGTCTTTAGTAGATGCCCCATAACGTAGTGCTACACCTTCTCTAACTTCGGCTACATTTCGAATTAAAATAGGTGCACCGTTTTTATTGGCAACCACTATATTTTCTAAATCTTTGATGCCTGTAGCCATACCAACACCACGAATGAAATAAGAGTATTGGTCTTTTTCAATGTAAGCACCGCCTGTGTTTTGATTATTTTTTTCTAAAGCCTCAAAAATATCGGTAATGGTTATTCCTAAACTATTTAGTTTATTTGGATTAATAGCCACTTCGTATTGTTTTAATTTTCCTCCCCAGGTACTGACTTCGGCAACACCTTCAATACCCTGTAATTGTGGAGTGATAATCCAATCCTGAATGGTTCGTAATTTTACGGCATCGTATTTATCTTCATAGCCTTTTTTGGCATATACATCGTATTGATATATTTCTCCTAGACCTGTAGAAATAGGTCCTAATTCTGGAGAACCTGCATATTTAGGTATGTTTTCTTCAGCTTGCTTTAAGCGTTGAAAAATTTGCTCTCTTGCCCAATATATATCTACATCGTCTTTGAAAACAACAGTTACCACAGATAATCCAAAACGAGAAATGCTTCGTAATTCAATTACTTTTGGAATCGTTTTTACAGCTTGTTCGAGTGGATAGGTAATTAATTGTTCTACTTCCTGACTTGCTAAAGTAGGGGCAGTAGTAATTATTTGTACTTGATTATTAGTTACATCTGGCAAGGCATCCAGCGGTAAATTTTTAATAGAATAACTTCCCCAGGCTATAAGCACAAGGGTAAATAAGAGTATAATGAACTTGTTCTTTATACTAAATTGTATGATTTTGTCTAACATTGAAATATTATAATGAATTAGAAATCAGCAAATAGAATATTTGCCATTATTTGTGAAAAGGTCACAATTTTCTAACCCGAAATTACTCGGGCATCATTATGCTATTTGAGGCGGTTGCCAAATACTTCCGAAGAAATTGGAAGCAAAAATAGATTTATAGAATGGCTCTTTGGTTTTTATAACCGCAGAAATTAAAGGAAAATCGAATTTAATTGGAAAATGACTTAATATTTGCACTCCACAACAATTGCAAGCGCAGAAAGGAGAACACAAATCTTTTTCTTTATTGTGGGAATGGTTTTCTTTATAGGAGGAAAGTTCCTTTGATGTATGTACCAAACTATTTACTTCCAAATCAGCACAAGGCAAAAATGAAAGTGCTGTTAGATAAATTGATAGTATGAGGTTCATCCATTTCACTAATACAAAAGTAACAATAAAATTTATATGATTTAGGGATTAATTAATTTTTATTATTATATTTTTATTTTTATTTAATACGAAATATTTATTTAGCTTTGCCTAAAATTTAATTTATGCAAATGAAAACAATACACTTTTTTTTTTGGGTTATACCAATACTCTTGATCCTGTTATTCACATCTTGTGATGAAAATTATACTGAAATTCCTGCTGATGATGAAGTTTTAGATGGAACCGTTGAAGGGCTCTCCCATGAAGAGTTAGCACGTTTCTTAAAAGGTGATGCGGCATTCAATGAGGTTTTTACCCGTGAAACAGGACTTGGTCCTACCTTTGTTGCGTCAAGCTGTATCAGTTGTCATGCTGGCGACGGTAAAGGACACCCCTCTACCACACTTACCCGTTTTGGACAAATTGATGAAACAGGAAACTTGTTCCTAAACCAAGGTGGCCCACAATTACAAAATAGATCGCTACCCGGATTTTTACCCGAACAAATCCCATCTGGAGCTACTTTTGCTAAATTTACGCCACCAGCAAATACAGGTTTAGGATTTTTAGAATCTGTTACAGATGCAACTATCCTGGCAATGGCAGATCCTAATGACGTTAATGGCGATGGAATATCGGGTGTTCCAAACTGGATAGACATTCCTGACTTTGTAATCCCAACATCAAATGCTGTTTCTCAAAACGGAAAATATAGGCCGTTTTGGCAAAAAAGCCGCGGCTTTTGATTTATTGCACCAAACCGTAAATGCTTACAACCAAGACATCGGAATTACCTCTATATTCAATCCTATTGACGTTTATACTAATCTGGAAATTGATCCTGAAATTGCGACAAGTACCGTAAACGACGTTGTTTTTTACTTGCAAACATTAAAAGCACCAATTCAACGCAATCAAGGTGATGCAGTTGTTAAACAAGGAGCAACCATTTTTAACCAAATTAATTGCGCAAGCTGTCATAAATCTGAATTGAAAACAGGTTATTCACCTATTAAGGCCCTTTCAAATAAAACATTCGCTCCTTACACCGATTTGTTATTACACGATATGGGAAGCGGTTTAGACGATGGTTATACTGAAGGAAGCGCAAAAACTTACGAATGGAGAACACCACCACTATGGGGAATAGGGCTTTCTGAAGACGCACAAGGAGGGAACTATTTCTTAATGCACGATGGTAGAGCAAATAGTATTGAAAGTGCCATTTTAATGCATGGTGGCGAAGCAAACAACAGTAAAACAGGCTATCAAAATCTTTCACAATCAGACAGAGAGGCATTACTAAAATTTATAAAATCATTGTAATTATGAACAGAAAAGATTTTTTAAAAACATGTGGTTTTGGTTGTTTAGCAGGAATTTCAACTCTTACTTTATTACAAAGCTGCAGCACATCTAAAATTTTGGAAAAAGAGATAAAAGGTTCAGATATTCTAGTTCCATTGACTGATTTTGAAATCAAAAATAAGGGAATCATAGAATATAAAAAATACGTAATCATACAAAACGAAAAACTGACCCATCCTATTTGTGTTTATCGTTTTGACGCGAATAATTATAGCGCACTATTTATGCAATGCACTCATCAAGGAGCAGAACTGCAGGTTTTTGGAGATAAATTACAATGTCCGGCACATGGAAGTGAATTTAGCAACAAAGGAAGTTTAGAAAACGGCCCGGCTGATAGAAATTTACGAAATTTTCCGATCATAATAGATAACGGCACCCTTAAAATATCATTAAAATGAGACTAAAACTCCTATGCATAACATTTTTATTTTCTATAAATTTCTATTCACAAATCGACCCTGTTTTACTAAAAAGGACGTCTAAAGACAGTACAAAACAAGCTTTAAATATGGATGCTGTTTATAATCGTCCTTTTTTAAATATTGGAAAAACACCCATAGCCGTTGGAGGTTATCTGGAAGCTAATTGGCAACGCCTTTCCACCGATGGCGTTTCCGAAGGACATCAATTTCAAGCCAGACGATTAACCATTTTTATGTCATCGGCAATCAGCAAACGTGTGAAATTTTTAAGCGAGATCGAATTTGAAGAAGGTGGAAAGGAAATCGCTATAGAATTCGCCTCTGTGGATGTTGAATTTAATCCCTTGGTTAATTTTAGAGGAGGAATAATCATGAATCCTATTGGGGCTTTCAATCAGAATCATGATGGTCCAAAATGGGAATTTACCGACAGACCCATTTCAGCAACACAAATGTTACCGAGTACTTTTAGTAATGCTGGGGCTGGGCTTTTTGGAAAAAAATACTCGAAGAATTGGATGATTGGCTATGAAGCTTATTTCTCAGGAAGTTTTGATAACTCGATAATTGAAAACACAGAGAACAAAACTTTTCTGCCAGCTGCCAAAAACAATCCAGAACGTTTTGAAGAAATAAATAGCGGATTACCTTTATTTACTAGTAAAATCGCTATTCGAAACAGTAAAATTGGTGAATTAGGACTCTCCTATATGGGGGGCGTTTACAATAAATTTCAAGATGAAGGAATAATTTTAGACAAAAAACGACGTGTCGATATTTATGCATTAGACTTTAACACAACGCTTCCTAAAATTAAAACGTTTATAACTTCAGAATTGGCATGGGTTAAAGTAGATGTTCCGGAAACGTATGGCCAACAATTTGGCAATAAGCAATTTGGAGGATTTATCGATATCGTTCAACCTTTACTTACAAAAAATGTTTTAGGTTGGGAAAATGTTGTGTTAAACTTAGCTTGTCGACTGGAATATGTTGATTGGAACGTTGGAACCTTTAACGAAACTAGTGGGAATATTGCAGAAGATATTTGGAGCATCATGCCTGCGTTAAGTTTCCGTCCTACCTCACAGACTGTTTTTAGACTAAATTATCGCTTTCAGAAACAAACCGATATTTTAGGAAACCCACCGGCTACTACCGATGGATTTAGTGTTGGAGTTTCAACTTATTTTTAGGGATTTTTATAGACTAATTCTATCTATCGACAATTATAAATAATATAAACCAGAGGCTGTCCGAAAAGTAATTTTCGGACAGCCTCTGGTTGCTTAATTTAAGGATTAGTGCGTCCGAAACTTTATTGAAAAATTCCAAACAAAGATTAAAAGTCGATTGCGTGCTTATCTGTCCTGTGCTAACCATCAAATAGAGGTTAGTTTGGCTTCATCATCTTTTGTTAATTTTGGATATTTTGGGAATACCCAGTGACTGCATTGTACGCGCCGAACGCTGCACCTTTATAGTATTCATAAGTTGTGTGGGATAACTCATGGCATATCCAAAACACTATCTACCATATTTGTAAAACAAGTGGAAAGTTAATGTCCCCTCTTGTATAGTTTTTATTACCTGTTTATTAGGAACTAGCGCAGACAGTTTCAGTTTTTTCACTTCGTGGTCTGTTCTGTGAAATGTTCTATTAAGTTGGGTAATTTTAATAATTGTCCTTTTTCTGTGTTGACATACAGAAATATAAACAGGAATATTATTTCTACTTATGAGCTTTTTTTATACCATCATTAATCTAATTATTCCAAAAAAGTTTAATTTTAAACGCACAGTAAAGGAGGTAGAGGAGAGAGAGAATTCTATTCACGATGAGAAATAAAATCGATTTATTCAATTTTTTTTTTAACCGTTAGACTGAAATGAGTTAAAGGATATTTTGCGGTTTTACCATTCTTGCCCATATTCATAAAAATTTACTTTTCATTTATAGGCTGAAATCTAATAACTTTTTGTAATTTGTAGTACTTTTACTTTCTTTAGGAAGTTTTGCAAATTAATATTTTAAAGCTTACAATATGTTTAGAGAGTTACACTTATAGCATGAAATCAATTCTTCAGTTTCTGATAAGTTTAAATGCCAAATTGATAAGTTTTTCATACCGCCATAAAACAGAAAAAGATGCTTAAGCATCTTTTTTTGTGTTCGTTTTTAAAACAAAATCGTCATTAATCTTTGAACCATATTGTTTTTCAATCAATTTGAAAAATTCAGATAATTCAATTTTTTTGTAAAAGCAGATAATTGCCAGTGTTGATAAAGGTATTCGGTAGCCATCATCATTTTTAATCTTAGTTAGAACATGAGGATGTATTCCGAGTTCTTGACTTTGAGATAGATTTGATTTTTCATCTGAAATCCATTCTTTTTTAATGTAGTTACAAACAAATCTATCGAGCAAAAATATTTTTGCTTCATTACTTTTGTTGCTATTACTTTTATTATTAACCATTACGGCAAAAGAAAATATTTTTCATGAATTTTATTGGCACGATAGTGCTAGTTTTGAATAACTTTGTTATATTTGTAACATAATTAATATATTTGCGATTCTTCATATAAAATATTTGAAGCATTCGCTTAGAATCTCGTATCAGAAAATTGGCGTTTTATAACCACGAGATGATAAGTAAGATGCTCACGTCCCATGGCGTGGGCTCACTTATTTGTGGTTAAGGTATGCCAATGCCTCTGATGCAATAAGCTGAGTTCCATGCCATTTTTTATGCGCAAAAGTTACTCCCTTTTATTCTTAGCTAATCTTCTTTTTTACAGTATCGTAAATCAATCAATTAATTGAATTAGTTTGTTTGGAAACGCACTGCCTGAGTTGGGCTGCAACTGGCAACGGCAGTGTACTTTCCTAAATAAACAATATAAATTCAAAAGCCTTTGCATCCAAAAAAGAGTGCTCTCAAGATCTGTGGTAATAGCAATAGTGCAAATCGAAATAATAAATTGAAAAACAGCAAACAACAACGAAAAGATGAAATACTATAAAACTATAAAAGTTACTTTAATTCTAGCTTTCATTACGCTGATAATTTGTTGGCTTTATGGTTCCGATGCTTTTATATAAATAGCAATAACTAAGAAAAATAACTATTTATTTTCACATCACACAGCGTGCTTAGATGTAATAACACCTAATAATATTCAGATAACGCCTATGACTTAAAAAATAAAAATCTATGCCTTAGCGCTTTCGAGGCTAATCACAAAAAAAGGCCCTCTAACTCTTCTTGGCGGACGAATAGAGGACCAAAGCAAACTAAACCGAAGTCTCATTTAACCAATTCAAAAGTATGAAAAAAAAATCATTTTTGAAGTTTTGGACAACAACACAACTGTCCAAACTGTACTGCATCCTTTTCCTGTGCTTCTTTGCAGGATTAAATGCTCAAACACGATCTATTAAAGGCAAAATCACCGATGATACCAGCACAGTTCCTGGCGTAACCATAAAGGTTAACAATAAGCCAACAACAGCATTTTCTGATGAAAATGGAAATTACACAATACTAGCAGCTGAGAATGATGTTTTGGTTTTTTCCTATCTAGGCTATAAAACGATTCAAATTGTAGTTGCAAATCAAGCAACTATTAATGTAAAATTGACTGAAGATGCAACGACTTTAAAAGAAATCGTAATAAATGCTGGATATTATTCTATTAAAGAAAAAGAGCAAACCGGTAGCATTGCAAGAATGACTGCGAAAGACATCGACAAGCAACCTGTCACAAATGTATTAGCCGCAATGCAAGGAAGAATGGCAGGTGTCAATATCATTCAAGATGGGGGAACTCCCGGCGGTGGTTTCCAAATTAAAATTAGAGGTCGTAACAGTATTCGCCTTGATGGAAATGAACCATTATACATTATTGATGGAGTTCCCTATTCAAACGAGTCCATAGGAAGTGCGAACACATCAACGGCATTACCAAGCCAAGCCAGCCCGCTCAACAGTATTAATCCCAATGATATAGAAAATATCGAAGTATTAAAAGATGCCGATGCGACTGCAATTTACGGCTCAAGGGGAGCAAACGGTGTGGTCTTAATTACTCGAAAAAAAGGAAAGTCAGGTAAAACAAACATTTCAGTAACTGCCTCAACAGCCGTTGGTACAGCGACTAAATTTGTAGATCTGATGAATACGGAGCAGTATCTGTCGATGCGTAAACAAGCATTTATCAATGATGGAATTCCAATATCGGATACTGATTATGATGTAAATGGAGCTTGGGATCAAACTCGATATACCAATTGGCAAAAGGAATTATTAGGCGGTTCAGCAACAATTAATGACTTTAGAACCAGTATCTCTGGTGGTAGTGAAACAACACAATTCTTGATGAGTGGGAACTACAGAACCGAGGGAACAGTCCTTCCGGGAGATTTCAGGTACATTAAAGGAGGGATTCTTAGCTCAATAAACCACACTTCTTTAGATAAGAAATTCAAAATCTCTTTTTCGGGAAATTACACGGCACAAGACAATCTACAAGCAGCGACAGATTTGACATTAACAGCGCGTTATTTGGCACCAAACGCTCCCGCACTCTACGATTCAAATGGAAATTTAAACTGGGAAAATGATACCTTCGAAAATCCTTTGGCACCTCTAAAAAGCACCTACCGTGCGAACACCAATGACTTGGTGGCCAACAGTGTGTTGTCATATGAACTAATTCCAGGTTTAGAAATAAAATCAAACTTTGGTTTTACCGATTTAAAAACCAAAGAAGTGCGAACGATACCATCCACCATTTACAATCCCGTTTACGAAGTTGGGAGTGACAATTCCTTAATGTACTTAAACCTTACCAGCAGACAATCATGGATTATAGAGCCACAACTAAGAGGTTTCAAAAATTTTGGAAACCACAAATTTGATGTGCTACTGGGGATGACTAGCCAACAGCAACGTACAGAACGCCTATTCCAATCGGGTATTGGTTTTGCAAACAACAATCTGATTAACAACTTAGCTTCTGCAATTACAAAAAACACAACCAATAGCGATACTTTTTTATACCGTTATCAAGCTTTTTTTGGTCGCATCAATTACAGTTACGACGAAAAATACTTTTTAAACTTTACAGGTCGTCGGGATGGTTCCAGCCGATTTGGACCAGGCAAACAATATGCTAATTTTGGTGCTATTGGTGCCGCATGGATTTTTAGCAAAGAAAAATTCAATCCAGAAAACAGTAAAATGAGTTTTGGAAAACTCCGTTTTAGTTATGGAACTACGGGCAATGATCAAATTGGAGATTATCAGTTTTATGATACCTACGGTACAACTGGTGCTAATTATCAGGGCATAATTGGGTTACAACCTACACGACTTTATAATGCCGATTTTGGATGGGAAACCAATCGTAAACTAGAATTAGCTTTAGAAACTGGTTTTTTTAAAGACAGAATTTTTAGTACGCTAGCGTTGTATAGGAATCGTTCGTCGGATCAATTGGTGGGTATTCCTATGCCAGCTACAACAGGTTTCTTGTCATTGAATGCGAATCTTGATGCTACCGTTGAAAATTCAGGTTTTGAATTTTCCGTACGAACCCTAAATATTGATTCAAACTCTTTTAAATGGTCAACAAACTTCAATGTGGCCGTTTCAAAAAATAAATTACTTTCTTTCCCGAATCTTTCAGGTTCCACTTTTGCAAATCGGTATGTGATTGGACAATCAATTGATATTGTAAAATTATACCAAAGCAAAGGTGTTAATCCACAAACAGGATTATACGATTTTGAAGATTTAAATGGGGATGGAAGCATAACAGCAGGCGACAAGCAAATTATTAAGGACTTATCTCCTAAATATTTTGGAGGCATCCAAAACCAATTGGACTATAAAAATTGGCAATTGGATTTTTTATTGCAGTTCGTAAAAAGAGACAATTACGATTACATTTCAAATGTTCCGGGAGGTGGTCAAGTAAACCAAAGCAACACTATTGGCGATGCTTGGCAGCAAATTGGGAATCAAAGCAGTTCGCAACTGCATACTACGGGACTAAATGGTGCAGCGGTAAGCACCTATTATAGGTACATAGAAAGTGATGCCGTAATTACAGACGGCTCTTTCATCAGACTAAAAAATATATCACTTTCCTATGATATTCCGTTACAAGCGACCACTAATGTAAAATGCAAACTTTTTATTCAAGGTCAAAACCTACTGACATTTACATCTTACAAAGCAGGTGATCCCGAGTTTAAGTTCTCAGGATTCCTCCCTCCGCTAAAAGTGATCAGTGGCGGAATGACATTAAACTTTTAATCCTCAAAAAAATAGTAATATGAAAAATTTACAATTTATAATGGTACTAACAAAGCCATTCCAGCTGTATCGCATTCTTTTGGTTTTGGCACTAATACTGTCTTCAAGTTCCTGTAGTGATTTTGTCGAGGTTCCATTACCTAATTCTCAGCTTACAGGAACTACAGTTTTTGAAAGTGAATTGACAGCAAATGCAGCAATGGCACAAATCTATGCACAACTTCGTGACGGCGGCATCCTATCTGGATTACCTACTGGTGCATCTGTTAGAATGGGATTGTACGCTGATGAATTACAAGATTATACCAACTCTACAATTTCCTTACCTATTTACAACAATGCGCTTACGGCTGACAATGCTACTGTGGCGTCACTTTGGACTTCAAGCTATAGTCAAATATATAATGCAAATTCAGTTATTCAAGGTGTTGAAAATTCGACTGGGTTACCTATTGCGGTTAAAAACAGAGTGTCGGGTGAAGCACTATTCGTTCGTGCTCTAGTGCATTTTTATCTGTTGCAAATTTATGGTAGCATCCCCTATATTACAGGAACCAATTATGAAATTAATAGAAAAGTTACACGTAGTGCTGCTGATGAAGTATATGCAGCAATCGCGAAGGATTTAGAAATTGCCAGTTCTAGATTGCCTGAAAATTATAGTTCTTCGGATCGTGCAAAACCCAATAAAATGGTGGCCAAAGCCATGCTGGCGAGAGTATATTTATACATGAATAAAAATACAGCAGCAGCAAATGAAGCAACTACTGTTATCAATAGTCCGCTTTATGCTTGGGAAACGGATTTAAACAAGATTTTTCTAAGAAATAGTAAAACTACTATCTGGCAATTAGCATCAGCAACAGCGGTACGAAATAGTAATGAAGGTACAACTTTTATTTTCGTATCAGGACCGCCACCAGTTTGTGCGCTTCGTACGGATTTTATGAATGCATTTGAAACAGGCGACCAACGCAAAGTGAATTGGACAAAGTCAGTTACCACCGGACTAAATACTTGGAATCATCCCAATAAATACAAACTACGTACCGCAACAACAAGTTCGCAGGAATATTCTATTGTGTTGCGTTTAGCAGAACAATATTTGATCAGAGCCGAGGCAAGAGCAAAACAAGGCGATTTAGCGGGCGCAAAAGAGGATTTAAATAAAATAAGAACGACCGCTGGCTTACCAATAACTACATCATCTATCGCCACTGAAATTTTGTCTGAAATTCAAAAACAACGAAGATTTGAGTTTTTTACTGAACACGGCCATCGCTTTTTTGATTTAAAGCGCAGTGGAACAGTCGATGGAATACTATCTGTTTCAAAACCAGGCTGGAACAGTTCAGATATTTTGTGGCCTATTCCAGAGCTAGAATTGAACGCAAATCCTAATTTACAACCACAAAACACAGGTTATTAAAGTCATGAAGTTATTAAAAAACAATAGTACTATCGCTTTCAGTTATTCTTGTAAAAAAACAATTTTGACAATTTGGATAGTAATATCCTGCTCTATTTACGGGCAGGATAATTCCAAAAAGAATATTGCTGTAGCAGAGTATGAAAGGTGGGGCAAATTAGAAAACAGAGCTATTTCCCAGAAAGGAAACTGGATATCATTTGATATGCAGTACAGCAATGGTTCAGATACACTCTTTGTAAAACATACCCAGAAAAATATTGTATTTAGTTTTCCACTAGGAACACAAGGCAAATTTGGTGGTGAAATTGCATTTGGTGCCTTTCAAGGAGATAAAGTAATAGTAACCAACTTAGAAAGTAGTGAAAGTACTGTTATAGCGAATAGTGCTGCTTTTGAATTTGCCAACAGCGGGAAAATTATCGTGAGCTATTCCAATGATGGGGAATTGATAGTAAGGACCATCAAAAATAAAGAAATTATCCAACTTCCAAATGTAATAGAATACCAATTGGACCAGCTTAATAATATCCTGACTTATCTAAGTAACCATAAAGGGAAAAGTAGTTTCGGAACAATAAATCTTAGGACAAACCAAAAAACTGAATATCACACAACGCAAAACAAATTATCTGGTCTGACATTAGCAGAATATGGAAAAGGTGTTTTTTGGCTCGAAGAGGGCATCAACGGGAAATACACAAAACTGAATTTCTACAAAACCCAAGATAAAAGTATTCAAACCTTTGAACCAAAATCATTCTTAAATTTTCCAGAAAAGCATGAAATTGTTACCACAAAGTCTTTCAAAATTTCAAGTGATGGTAAAAGGGTGTTTTTTGGAATCGCGAAAGTCAAAGAAGAGGCAACACCAAAAAAAGACGATGTCGAGGTTTGGGATACAGAAGATTTATGGATTTATCCAAAAGCAAGTAGGGAAAATTTAGAAGGGTATTCCACTTTATCGGTTTGGTTTATTGAAGAAAAGCGCTGGAATACGATTACAAGTAAAGAATTTCCTTTTGTACAGCTTAACGGCAGTAAATCAGTTGCATTACTTTACAATCCAACTGCATATGCGCCTCATTTTAAACGCTATGGTGAGGTTGACTATTTCTTGTACAATCTGGCTGATGGTACCAAAAAGTTATTTTTAGAAAAGCAACCTGGCGAAAATTACTTATTGTCTTTTTCCCCAAATGGAGCGTACATATGCTATTTTAAAGATAAAAATTGGTGGCTGTACAATATAAAAACACAATCTACAGTGTCAATTGTGCCACCTACAGGTTCCGAATGGGTTTCAACTGATTTAAAGTACATAACAAGACCACATGTTTTTGGAATGAAAGGATGGAGTGATAATGGAGAATACCTTTTGCTACAAGATGAATTCGATATCTATCAATTTCACATCAAAACAAATAAACTAAAACGCATTACAAATGGACGAGAAAGTAGTACTCACTTCACTGTAGAGGGTTCAAACATCAAGCAAATAGGAAATGATAATTACAATGGTTGGGCTCTTACTGAAATTAATGCGACTACTAATTTAATCGTTTCATCAAGAAATTCGACTACCAAAGCACAACAATTCAAATTAGTTTCTACATCCAACACTTTAATTCCAGTAGCAAACAATGATACAAAATCAGATGAATTGCGTAGAGTCAATAATGAAGTGTATGTCTATCGAGAACAATCGCATAATGAGTCTCCAAGAATTGTATTATTTAAAAACGGTGTAAATAAGGTTCTGTTTGAAAGCAATACCCATGATAAAAAATTTAATCAAGGAAAGGTAGAACTAATTTCATTTTCGAATTCAAAAGGAGACAAACTGCAAGGTTTATTATACTATCCTGTAAATTATGAAGCAGGCAAAAAATATCCGATGATAATCAATGTGTACTCTCAAATCACTAACTCATTGCATGAATATTGCATTCCGACTTTATACAACGATACCGGTTTTAATGTAAAGCATTTTGTGCAACAAAATTATTTTGTATTATTACCAGATGTGAAATATTATGAAGGAGAAACCGGAAATAGTGCACTGGATTGTGTTGTTGCTGCAAACAATGCCGTTGTAAAAACAGGAATGATTGACATAAAGCATATTGGCTTAATAGGGCATTCTTTCGGAGGTTATGAAACAAATTACATTATTACAAAATCGAATATTTTTGCAGCGGCAGTATCGGGTGCAGCAATTTCAGACATGGTAAGTTGGTATTTTAGTAACTCAAAAAGTCTCAATATCCCAGAATTATGGCGAAGTGAATCGCAACAATGGAGAATAGGAAAATCTATTTTTGAAGACAAAGAGTTGTACCTAAAAAATTCACCAATACTTTATGCAGATAATATTACTACACCATTACTGTCTTGGGTGGGTAAAATGGAGACTAATTTACCCTACGAACAGAGTTTACTTTTTTATAATGCATTGAGAAGAGCCAAGAAGAAGAATGTTTTATTGGTATATCCAAAAGACCAGCATGTAATTGTAATCAAGGAGAATAAAATGGACCTTACAAAACGAATTACCGATTGGTTTGACCGATATTTAAAGGAATAAAATAAATAAGTGCAGTTTGAAAAAACTGCACTTATTCGTTAATCTACGGATTAACAGTTCTAAAAAGCGGCGTAGAACAGGTCGTTTCACTATCTTTATCGAATACTTGTGAAGAACCACTCATACAAAAAGCATTTCCAGTAACATCGCAATCTACGTTTACCAGTTTACAACTGGAAGGGAGTGGTGAATGGATATAACCATTAATAATTGCAGTAGCCGTTTGGCTTTCTTTAGCCGTACTAGTGGTTACAGCAGCAGCACTAGCCAATGAGAATGCTACCATTGGAAGCACCATCAATTTTAAAAAATCTGTTTTCATAATAAAAAAATTAATAATTATTATTTCGATCTACTCTTTTCTACAGGTTTTCGATCTTACCCCTGATACCGGCCAGTATATCTTTCATTTTATTTTTTTAGTTGCGTTAACATTGGGGTCCCAAAAGTATATTTTACAATTTGATGTCCTACTATTGCATACAAGGCCTTTTCAGTTATCAATAAATCACTCATTTTCATTTTATTTTCGTGGTAGATGTAGAAACTGAATAAATAGATTTTATTCGTAATATCATAAACATCAATTATAGAAGCATGGTCCCAGTTTTTTTTACTTTCGTAACGACCACGAAGCCCTGATTGATTAAACAAAAGTTCATTAAAGGCAGCACTTCTTAAATTAACAGTATAAGGCGGAGCTGCAAGTTTACTATCCCCTGATTTTTTGACTCTGACTACTTTTAATTTAGCTCTGGTAGTGGTATCTATAGTCGTAACGTGATGGACAAGTTGCAAAGCTGTATCGGCTACAATAAATTGATTCCGATAGAAATACGTATAAACGATTTTCTTTAAACCCTCACTGTAAGTCAGGGTTCCGTCCGTGTCAAAAATACCGTCTATTTGTTTTTGTAATAAGTGCTTTTGCTTTCTAATTTTTAAAGAATCATCTAAAGCTATTGTACCCAATATATTTTCGTAAGTACCTAATTGTTGCCCTCTAAATACACAAAGAGTAGAATCAATTGGCTGTAATGTAGTAAAGTAAGGTTTTTTGGTAACCCAAATGGTAGCTTTCCAATCAGAAACTAAACCCCGATAAATGATAGGAATAGAACCATCATAAAGAAAAAAATGAGCACCCAAAATTTTTGTTTTAACGGCTCTAAAAGGTAAAGTATCCGGAGTAAGTTGAATAGAATATTGTTTTTTATGTTGCAATGTGCTGTCAAACTCAATGATAGTTAAAGGAGAAATGGTATTTCCTAAATAGATATTTCCTTTAGAGTGGCCGGCAAAGTAAAATCCATAATTATTTAAATTTTTTGTTAAAGTCCTTGATGCAACGTTAGGAGTAAATCGACGAATAAATGGATTTTGCTTCTTCATAGTATCCTCTGATGATAGAAATAAAAAAACAACGAAAAGCACACTTGATACTACTATTAATAACAGTGAGATAATCCCTTTTTTATCATATTGATGAAGCAACAGACTACAACTACCTATGAAAATGAAAAAAAGGTTGAAAATCAAGTGTTCATTCCATCCTAACTTTTCTAAAATTCCACCACAAGAGCATGGAATAAACGAACTAAAATTCAAAATCAAAATAATATATGTAGTAAAAACAGTCATTAAGCCCACTGATAAATAAAGGGCCTTTATTCGACTTACTCGCAGAGATAAAGCAACTACTAGTCCCAATTCCGCAAAAATTACAAGAAACGAGATAGAAGCAGCATAAGCACTTAAAAGTGGAGACTGGCCTAATTGTGTTTGAAAGTTTTCAAAATCAATTAGTTTACTGATTGCAGCATACGTAAACAAAATGATATACAGGAAGCAGACCATCTCTAAAAATACATTTTGTAATTTAATATTCAGTTTCATAGTACTTTTTATTTAAAGCAAAATTCTGAATTATAAAATGACTATAGTTGTCTTTTTGGGAGTAAGAGATGACTAAAACGGATAACTTTAATCCTCAACTGACGAAATAAAACCAACTTCATTTCGCTTTAATTCGTTGGGAGAAAAACCAAATTGTTTTTTAAATGATTTTGAAAAATTTGGATAATTATTAAAACCATTCATGACAGAAATATTTTTTAACGGTATTCCAGTATGTTCAATCATAAAGAAAGCTCTTTTGAGACGCTCTTGATTATAAAACTGATAAATACTAGTCTTAAAAAAATGGCGAAAACCATCTTTTAATTTATGTTCATTAGTACCAAATTTAGAAGAAAGCACCTTTAAGGAGGGAAGGGGTTCTTCAAGGTGTGCTAAAATATAATCATAAAGTTTTTGAATCAATAACGCATCTGCCTTTCGAGTTTTATTATGTTTCTCGTTTTCATTCCCATACAGTAAAGGACTATAAGTATCTTGACGTGCAGGAGTAACCAGATTTATTATAATTTCCGAACCATTAACCAACCTTACAATGTTACTGGCAACCGAAATAGGTAAATGTTCTTTAGGTGTAAAATCTAATGTAATAGTTGTAGGCAAAGTACTATTTGCATCAACTACTTCTTGAAGTTGTTCAAAAGAAGCTGTAGTAATAATGTCCGCCAAAGATAGGTTGATCAACTCAGATTCGGAATGACCCAAAAAGGAAGTAACTTCAGGAGTAAAGCTCTTGATAAAAAAAGACGAATCTAAAACAAATGTGCTTAGAGCTGTAACTTGAAGGGTCTTATGTGTATTAATGTAACCAATTTGAAAAACCGACTCCTGCATTTCTTCCGCTACCATATTAATTAAAACAACTAGCGTTTCCAATTGTTCATCATTTGAACTTAAAGGAATGCGCGTGTTGAAATTGCCACGTGCCATCTCAAATAACATTTGATGAATTGTAACAATACGCTCTTCGTTGTATGTTTTATTCATAAGATTCAACTTTTAATTTTTTATCTTATAGTAAACGCTAAACAAACCCTTTTAGATAAATTAAAGCGTCATCTTCTTTCGTGAAAATTTGAGTAGGTACAGAGGGCTTACTAATCTCTACATAAAAAGTACTAATAATCAAGGAAAGTTTTTCATTTACAATAAGTGCTACTGCTTGCGTCAAAATAGAGCCCGACTGTGCTAAATGATCTCTTCCAGCTTTCTCAGTAGCAACAACACCCCTAATATCACATAAAATAGGATAAGTACATTCGTTTTGAAAATGAATTCTATCGGTTACAACGCACTGGGCTACCCTTAAATCAATAGTAGTATTAGGCTTGTATTCAAAAAAGAGAATGCCCCCAGAGATCCAAAACCTGGCAAAATCATTCTCATAAAAATCATGTGCTGCAATCATGTTTTACGAATTTAATTTTTCTAATTTAACAAAAATATAAACATCTATTAATAAGACACTTGCCAATTTGGGATTATTTGTTGCAATTTGGAAGTTTTAGTTGTCAATTCGGGACTTTGACTTGTTATATCGGGAGTATTGAGGTATTGGATGAAATAACTTTCAATTTTTATGATGAATTTTAGATATCTAAATTTTTAAAACAACTTAAACAATTTAAAAATGGCAAAAATTAAGCACAATAATTTCATAGACACAGTTGATGAGGTTTTATCAGGAGCAAAAAAAGAAGGATTACTACATCTATATGCAGAAGACAAAAAATTGACAGGTAGGACAATCCAAGTTAAGGGAAAGGAAATGTTTCATTTTGGTACAACAGGTTACTTGGGACTCGAACAAGACATTCGGTTGAAAGAGGCTGCAATAGCAGCCATAAACAATTATGGTACACAATTCCCACTTTCAAAGTCATATATTTCGCATCCGCTTTACAGTGAACTAGAGCAAAAAATTGAATTAATGTATGGTATACCACCCATTATAACAAAGAACAGTACATTAGGACATTTAGCTGTTATCCCGACATTGATAAGAGATGAAGATGCCGTAATAATGGATCATCAAGTACATTGGAGTGTACAAAATGCGTGTCAGCTTTTAAAGCTACGGGGAATTCCAGTGGAGATGATCAGACATAGTAATTTGGAAATGTTAGAAGATAAAATCAAACAATTAACTACCAAATGCAATAAAATCTGGTATATGGCTGATGGTGTATATTCCATGTTTGGTGATTATGCACCTATCCCAGAATTATTGGCTTTGACTCAAAAATATTCTCAGCTTAATCTCTATTTTGACGATGTTCATGGTATGAGTTGGCGAGGTAAAAATGGAACTGGTTTTATTTTTGATATGATAGAAGAACTTCCAGAAAATTGTATTGTGGTGAGTACATTAAGCAAAACCTTTGGAGCCAGTGGTGCGACGGTATTTTGCAGGAATCAGAAACTAAGAGATAAAATCAAAAATTTCGGCGGTCCATTAACTTTTTCCGCTCAGTTAGAACCTGCATCTGTAGCAGCAGCAATCGCTTCGGCAGACATTCATTTATCTCCTGAAATAGAATTGAAACAAAAAGTGCTAGCGGATAAAATCGATTATTTTAACCAGTTATTATCAAACGGAAACCTCCCCATAATTTCAAAAAATGATTCGCCAGTGTTCTTTTTGGGTATGGGTACGCCTGCAACAGCTTATAAGTTTGTGCATCGCCTATTTGAAGAAGGATTTTTTCTGAACTTGGGAATTTATCCAGCAGTTCCAATAAAGAATACAGGAATCAGAATAACATTATCGAGCCACAATAAGCTAGAAGATATTACAGCCTTAGCTGATGCAATGGAATACCATTTTCCCAAAGCTTTGGAAGAAACAAACAGTAGTGAAATCAAAATCAGACGGGCTTTTGGAATGGACAATAAAAAAGCAGAAAATATTTCACAATCAAAAGAGCAGGAGCTTTTTATCGAAGAAAAAAATACCATTCAAGATATTGAAAAATCAGCATGGAATCAATACATGGGAAAACAAAATATTTTCGATTGGGATGGAATTGTTTATTTAGAAAAAACATTTAGTCAGCATCCAGACCCGACTAACCAATGGGATTTTTACTATTATATCATTAAAGACAACAAAGGTATCATAGTATTAATGACCTTTGTTACCTACGGTCTTTGGAAAGACGACATGCTGGCTACTGAGTCGGTTTCTATCCATTTGGAAGAAATAAGAAAGACTAATCCTTTATACCTCACCTCAAGAGTATTGGGTATGGGCTCTCTATTTACCGAAGGAGAACACTGCTTTATCAATCAGGAACATCCTTTGGCAGAAAAAGCATTGAAACTATTATTGGATAAGCTAGAAGAAAAATTCAATGACTTAAATGCAGACATGTTAGTTTTAAGAGATTTCGAAAAAGACAACAGCTACAACAAAATAATAGTAGATCAAGGTTATTTCAAAATAGACATGCCGGAATCCTGTGTAATTGAAAATCAAGTTTGGCATTCACACGAAGAGTTTACAAAAACATTATCGTTGCGTTCCCGTAAACATTTCAATAAAGAGATAGAACCTTATGAGAAGTACTATGATGTTGTAATAAAAGATAAATTGAGCAAATCAGAAATAGGAAGAGCATATCAACTCTACAACAATGTAAAAGACAATAATTACGCTATCAATACATTCCGATATACCCAAAAAATTTTCGAAAACATGAATGAAAGTCCCAACTGGGAATTTATAGTATTAGCCCTGAAAGTAGAGCCTGAAAATCCATTTGTAGGAGTTATGTTTTGCTACAAAAATGACAATCATACCTATGTACCGGAATTAATAGGTATGGATTATAAATGGGCGAAAGAATACCAACTGTACAGGCAATTGTTATTTCAAACCATAAAAAGAGCTAATGAGTTGCAACTTCAAAAGATAGATTTTGGAGTGTCAGCCTCATTTGAAAAAAGAAAATTAGGAGCTAGGATAATTCCAAAAGTAGCCTATGTTCAGGCAAGAGACAATTACGCAATGGAACTTATGAATACTTTGCAAAATGATTACAAATCAATTGCAAAATGACGAAAGATATTGACAACTAATATTTAAAAAGATGTTTGAAAAAGCGATTGAATCATTTAATGCTGTCTGCAATGAAATTTTAGAGGCAAACGATACAATGCAAAATAAGGCTTGCAATGGAATTGTATTGTGTAATAAAACATTAACGAACTTAAAAGAGATAGTTGATAAAAATGATTTCAACACCGTTCCGGAGGAGATCGATTTTTTCAAAAATATCAAACCCGTTCCTATGAGTTTATTGATCTATTTTACAGAAGTGCGTTCCTGCGAGCTAAGAATGCCAAAAGCGGGAAACACTTATAAAGTCGAATTCCTCCAAAAAGAATTGCGGAAAATTAATAAGTTCTTTTACAGAAATGCCGATTTTGTGCATTATATGGAACAAGGATACAGTTATCTGGATCATCAATTCTTTACTCGAAACCATCGCGATAATTTTCCCTTTACACCTATGACTGATTATTACCAATTTCCGGAATTTTCAACATCGCAAGACATGCTCTGGGCAAAAGTAAAGGCGATGTATCGATTTATTCATTACATCCGACAAGCACTAAAAAGACTAAAAGTGGATGATTCTGATATTTTTGAAGAAAAAAAGCATAAAGTATTGGTATGGACAGGGCCAAAAACAGCTTTGACAGAATTAATCTACGCCTTGTTTTCTAATGGAACAATCAATCATGGTGCGGCAGATATTAATATGATAACGACATCATTTGAAGATTTTTTCAACATCAAACTAGATAACATTTATAAAACCTATACTGAAATTAAAGCACGTAAAAGCAGTAAGACAAAATTTCTGGAGGAATTAACGCTAAACCTACAGCAAAAAATGTATAGAGAAGACCAAGAATAAAGCCTTAACCACTATGCCCACAAGCAGTAAATCCTGATTTTAAAAGGATATACTGCTTTTTTTTATGCCAGAATCAATCAAAGAACAATTATCAGAAAAATTAAGGTTTTTACTTTTTTCATACTACGAAAGCCATGGGGATAAAATCCAATAAAAGCTGCTGAATTTTATAAAAACATACTAAACAGTACTAATCTAAAAACAGAAATCATGGTTTCACTCATTTTTCATGAGAAGATCACTCAAATAATTGGAGCCTAAAAAGAGAATATTTTAAATCGAATAAGAAATCATCATTTTATGGAGAATTATTTTCCAGTAAAACCAAGGCTTTAAGAATTTTAAATGTTAAAGTTTTTCAGTACTACGAAAGCCATTGGGATAAAATCCAACAAAAGCAACTGAATTTTGTAAAAGCATTTTAAACAGTACCTCTATCTGGAAGAATTGCTACATACTGCGTATTGAACCTAAATTTTTGATTATGAATATCGACAGAATAGAATTTATGGCTTGGATGGAGCGAATAATGGAGCGATTTGACATCCTAATGGAATTGGCAAGTGGGACTAAAAATCAACATGCGATTATTGATGGAGAAGAGCTGTTGGACAATCAGGATATTTTACAAATACTGAAGATAAGCCCACGATCCTTGCAGCGTTACCGCTCTTCCGGTAAGTTACCCTATTATACTATTAGTGGAAAAATTTATTATAAGCTCTCAGATGTGCACCAGTTCATCAGAGAAAGCTTTACCTCTCCCTTGTCCAAAGCAAAAGTCAACGGCTGACAAATGATGTCAATTAAAGCCAACCAAAGAGAAACAGTGGCAGCTTCTTTACTTTCGGCATAGAAATAGAAAATATTCAGATTATGAGCGAACAAACTTTAGATAGACCAAAATCTCCCGAACAATTATCTGAGATATTATTGGTACTGGATAAAGAGAAAAAGAAAATTCAGGCTGTAAAGGGCATTGATAAAAATGGCAAGCTGGAAACCGTTGAACCTATAAAGAAAAACCAGAACCAGTTTATGCGGGTGGATAAGAATGGCGATTTATTTTCTAACTTTTTTTCTAATTTTTTCAGCCAATTAAAGGATCCTACTCGTTTTTCCTTTTTCAAAGTTACTGAACCTGTCGCTATTGATATGGCAAATGAAATGCAAAAACAGATGGATAGACCAACTCCCGAAGTAGAACAGCTGATGAAGCAACACGAAGTGAAAGCAGAACCTGATAAAAATAATAATAAACAAGAAAATAGAAATAGTATGGAAACAACACAGACAACATCGGAAACAGGTGGATACCGTTACAAACCAGAACAGATTGACTGGGAAACAATGAACAATCTAGGATTGAATAAAGAAAAACTTGAAAAGATGAACCTCCTTGATCCTTTATTGAGAGGTTTTAAAACCAATGAGCTTGTACCAGTAAGCCTTAATCTCGGCACTGCCGTTACTCGGATGGATGCACGACTGTCTTTACAACAAAATGATGAAGGAGCGGTTGTGGTTGCTATTCATGGTATCCGCAAAGAACCTAATCTGAATTTTGCTTTTTTCGGTCATGAGTTCAGTAAGGAAGATAAAGAGAACCTGCTCCAAACAGGCAATATGGGGCGTGTGGTCAATCTGATCAATCCTAAAACTAATGAGACCATTCTCTCTATTGTCAGCGTGGATAGGCTGACTAATGAGCTTATTGCTCTGCGAACAGACAAAATCAAAATCCCTGATGAGATCAAAGGCGTGAAACTGGATGATGTACAAAAGCAAACCCTTATGGAGGGTAAGCCGCTTCATATAGAGGGTATGACTTCCAAAAAAGGAACTTCGTTTGATGCAGAGGTACAATTCAATGCCGACAAACGTTTTGTAGAGTTCTTGTTTGACAGGAATAATACCAATAAGCAGGTACAAGGTAATGAGAAAAAACAATCGCTGGAAACTCCGAAAACTTTTAGAGGTAAAGAACTGGATAATGAGCAGTATCAAAAGTTCAAAGACGGTCAGACTGTCTATGTTAGTGGATTGGTGGATAAGAAAGGTAAAGAATACAATGGTTACATCACTTTCAACAATGGGACAAACAAAACAGATTTTTCTTTTCAAAACCCGAACAAAATCAAAGAAGAGGCAAAACCTACCGAAGCTCATAAAACACAGACGGCAGTCAATTCTGAAGGGAAAACTAATGAAGCGACCAAGAATATCAAAGAGCCTTTAAAATCAGGACAAAAAAATCCCGACAGCAAGGAACAGCTGGAGGAACAAGAAGCAGCCAAAGCACCGGCCAAATCTAAAGGCATAAAAAGGTAATTACTAAAAATGTATTGAATTATGAAAGTAGTGATTGCAGAAAAACCAAGCGTAGCCCGTGAAATAGCAGCCCTGTTAGGAGCCACCGAAAAGAAAGATGGCTACCTAATGGGCAATGGCTATTATGTTACGTGGGCTTTTGGACATTTGGTAGGATTGGGTATGCCGGAAGATTACGGAATTTCAGGATTTCAGAAATCATACCTGCCGATACTTCCAAATCCTTTTTTATTGACCGTCCGAAAAGTCAAAAAAGACAAAATCTATGTAGCAGATACAGGAGCGTTAAAGCAGTTAAAGGTAATTGAACATGTTATCAACCTTAGTGAAGAGATTATTGTCGCAACCGATTCTGGGCGTGAGGGTGAACTGATATTCCGCTATATCTATGAATACCTCAAAAGCTACAAACCCTTTGAACGTCTTTGGATTAGTTCGCTGACCGAAAAGGCAATCAAGCAGGGCTTTGACAACCTAAAACCTGGTAGCGATTTTGACGGATTATATCAGGCAGCGCAGGGCAGGAGCCGAGCTGATTGGCTTTTGGGCATAAATGCTTCTCAGGCATTAAGCATTGCCGCAGGCAACGGGATTTATTCGCTTGGAAGAGTTCAGACGCCTACACTTGCTTTGATATGCAGGCGTTATCTGGAAAATAGAAATTTTTCGGTACAGCAATACTGGCAAATACAGGTGTCCCATACAAAAGAGTTCATAGACTTTAAAAGCCTTTCCAAAAACAAATGGCAAGATAAAAAGCTGGTGGAAAATATATTAAAGTCCATGGAAAGAAATGGCAATACAGTTACGGTCACCACTGTAGAAACCAAAAATGTGACGGAACAACCGCCTTTGCTGTTTGATCTGACTGGCTTACAAAAAGAAGCTAATAAAAAGTTGAATCTGACGGCTGAAGAAACCTTGAACATTGTCCAAAGCCTGTATGAAAAGAAATTTATTACTTACCCACGCACTGGGAGTAAGTATATTCCTGAAGATATGTGGGCAGAGATTCCAAATCTTATCAGGGCTTTGCAGGAAATGGTAGCCTTCAAGCGAGCAATAACCAAAGTGAAATGGGGGCATTTCAATAAACGTATCGTAAACGACCTTCGTGTTACAGATCATCATGGTCTGCTGATTACGGACAAAATCCCTTCGGCATTAAAGGCAAAGGAAAATGCCGTTTACAATATGATTGCCTTTCGACTACTTGAAGCAATTTCACAAGCCTGTACAAAAGAGATAACCGATATTACTTTACAGGCTTTGCATTATGATTTTGCCCTGAAAGGCTGCAAGATATTGGAACCAGGTTGGCGGTCCATCAAAGGCAGTTTTTCAGATAATGATACTGGACCTATGCAGGAATTACCCGAACTAAAAAAAGGTGATGAACTCAAAATCAAAGATGCTTCGGTTTTGGAAAAGAAAACCAGACCACCTGTGCTTTATACTGAGGCCGGACTTTTATCAGCTATGGAAACGGCAGGAAAGGAGATTGAAAATGAAGAGGAGCGAAAAGCAATGCAAAACGTAGGTATTGGTACACCAGCCACAAGAGCCGCCATTATTGAAACCCTGTTTAGCCGTAACTATATCCAAAGGGAAAATAAATCCCTGATACCTACCGGTAAAGGATTGCAAGTCTATGAACTGGTCAAAGACAAGAAAATTGCCGATTTAGCAATGACCGCAGAGTGGGAGCTGGCTTTGCAGAAAATTGAAAACAACGAAAGTAATGCGGAAGCTTTTCAAAAAGAAATGGAAATCTATGCCACATCTATTACCAATGAATTGCTGCAAACGGCCATTGCACAAGAAAACACGCCTACCCTTGTTTGTCCTAAATGCAAAAAGGAGCAACTGATTATTAGGGATAAAATTGTTAAATGTCCTGATGAGGTCTGCAACTGGGTACAGTTCCGAAATGTATGTGGTGTGCATGTAAGCATAACTGATATAGAAAGTCTTGTCAATACTGGCAAAACTTCTCTTATAAGAGGAATGAAAAGTAAAGCTGGAAAGAAATTCGAGGCCTATATTGTATTGAATGAAAAAGGGGAAAGCTCCTTTGAATTTGAAAAATCTAATTTATCAGGTAGAAACTAAAGTCTTTAATCAGGCTGTAAAGCGGAATATAGACCGCTTTCCTGAAAACTTCCGTTTCCAGTTGACCCAAGATGAATTTGATACTATAACCTTGAGGTCACAATTTGTGAACTCAAGTTTGAATTATGCGGGAAGGCGTTATCTGCCTTATGCTTTTACCGAACAAGGTATCGCTATGCTCTTATCTGTGCTCCGCAGCTATACTGCCGTAAAAGGATGACCACGACCGTTTTCTCATAATTATAATACCGAACTCTATCATATTGGAGTATCATTTAAAGATCTGGGTAAAAAATGGTTTGCCTTTTCAAGAATGGATATTGAGATTGGCAGAATGCTTCAAATTTTATCCGTTTAGCAAAATTATAAACAAAATATAGTATGGAAACACATCAAAAAGACCTGTCTTATTTCAGGTTACGACTACAAGAATTATTGACTACAAGCTTTCCCGAAAAAACGTATGATGTTAAATTTATTGACCAGCGTTCAAGTTGGGCTTCCAATGCTTATGAAGGAGCATTTCGGGCAGGAAACCCCGTCAGTCAATGCAATCATATTGCTGATTATGTTTTATTTGAAGGATTGTACTTCTCCAGATTTGATACCGTTTTTCAGGTGGTTTGCAATGAGTTTGATACTACAATGGCAGACGAAGAACTACGACCGTTTGCCTTCAAGATGTTGCCTGTTTGCGACCCTGTTTTTACAAACTACAAATTGGAGGATGACTTTGCCTATTCTTCGGAGTTTGAACTGCTCTATACCGAACTGACTGGAACTATAGCCATTTGGATAGAAGAAAATGGGCTTCAGTAAACGTCAACATCTCCAAAGGAATATTGATGCCTTACGAATTGCTTTTGAACTGGAAAGGGAGAAACGGAAAGCCACGATAGGCGAAAGACTGCTAATGATGCAATACAGCGGATTTGGCGGTCTTAAATTCCTGTTGAACCCTGCCAAAAAACCGATAGACATTAACCATTGGAGGAAAACTGAACACGAACTCTTTTCACTTACACAAGAACTCCATCAACTTCTAAAAGAAAATGCAACTGACGAGAAGCAATACCAAAGGTATGTGGACAGTATGCGGAGTTCTGTACTGACTGCATTTTATACTCCGCCTTTGGTTATTGATGCTATTTCTGCTCCCTTAAAAGAAAACGGTATAAACATCCGAAAATTTCTAGAACCTTCTGCCGGTATCGGCTCTTTTATAAAATCTTTTGCCGATAGAGACTCACCTCAGGTTACCGCTTATGAAAAGGATCTGCTTACAGGAAAAATTTTAAAGCAGCTCTATCCCGACAGTTCTGTCAGAATAAACGGTTTTGAAGAAGTACCAGAAAGAGAACAAAATAGCTATGATGTGGTTGCTAGTAATATCCCTTTCGGTGATACTTCCGTTTTTGATCTTTCCTATTCTAGAAGCAGGGATACTGCAAAAGTACAGGCTGCTCGAAGCATACACAATTACTTTTTCCTGAAGGGAGCCGATATGCTCCGTGAGGGCGGTATACTGGCTTTTATAACTTCACAGGGTGTACTGAATAGCCCTAAAAATGAAACCATTCGTAGGGCATTGATGAAGGATAATAATCTGGTTTCAGCAGTTCGATTGCCAAACAACCTGTTTACTGACTATGCCGGTACGGAAGTCGGTAGCGATTTGATAATCCTGCAAAAAAATTCTACAAAGAAAAGTGTGACCCAAGCGGAAGAACTGTTTTGTCAAAGCAAAATAGCGGAATACAATAAACCAAACAATGCCTTGTTTCAGGATAACGTAAGGATTGTCCATACTACGCGTGTGCTTGGTACTGATCCGTACGGACAACCTGCATTTATCTATACGCACACGAATGGTGTGGAGGGAATTGCCAAAGACCTGAAACAAATGGTAACGGAGGATTTTAGAAAACATCTTGATATTGGCTTGTATAAAGGTGAACGGAACGATTCGTCTGTCGTACAAATTCCGATAAAACCAACGGTTACACCTCCCGTTTCCGGACCTGTATCAATTACATTGGAAACACAGATTTTATCTGCTTCAACAACAAATAAGGACATTGTAAAAGAGGAAAGGCAACTGAGCATTTTTGATCTCTTTGAAAATTCAGAAGAACTGGCTGCTGTTGCCACTCCTGTTAAAGCAATTGCAACAACAAAACAACCAGCCAAAAGAAAAAGAACTGTGAGCGGATATCAGGGAAACCTGTTCAGCGGTTTGATGCAGCAACCTCCTGTTCCTATTTCTCCAGTAAATAATACTCCAAGTGAAAGAAATGCGCAGGAAGTCATTGGCGATTTGTTTTCAGTAGTGAACAGAAATGGTGTGATCGAAAAGATTACCTCAGAGAACACTATTCCCGAACCTGCAATTTATACCAAGGGAATACAGTCTTTTCATCGTAACGATAGCCTTGCAGTGGATAACGGCTGGGTAGGTTATCTTAAAGATTTTGAAAGTGATAAGAAGCAGGCAATGTTTCATCCTCTGCAATTATCATCCTTGCAGAAAGTAAGGGCTGAAGCCTATATTTCTGTACGGGATAGCTATCTCGATTTATATCAGAAGGAAGCCGAACTGCAAATTGAACATAAAGAAGAGAGAGAAAAATTTGATAAGGCTTACGATGCCTTTGTAAAAAGGTACGGCAACCTAAACAGTGCTGATAATATCAAGCTTATCAAAACAGACAGTTCAGGTAAGGAAATCCCTTATCTGGAACGTGTGGTGGGTGGTGTGGTACATAAGGCAGATATCTTCCACCGTCCGGTAAGCTTCTCCATTATCACATTGACTGCTGATAATCCTGATGAGGCTTTGGCCGCATCGCTGAACAAATACGGCAGGGTTGATTTGGGGTATATGTCCAAAATCAGTGGTATGCCATCCGACAATTTGAAAGAGGCATTACAAGGACGTATTTTTTACAATCCTTTGGAAAAGGAATATGAAATAGCTGAAAGATGGATAGCAGGCAATGTGGTGGAGAAAGCCACAGCTGTAAAAACATATCTCGAAAACAATCCCTATGATAGGCAGGCCAAACAAAGCCTTACCTCTTTAGAAGAAGCTCGTCCAAGACGAATTGAATTTGAAGAGCTGGATTTCAATCTTGGTGAACGCTGGATACCGACAGGGATCTATGCTCGCTTCGCTTCTCATCTTTTCGACACAGAGGTGCGCATTCAATATTCTGAAACTTCCGATGACTTTTCTATAAAATGCTACCAGAAAAATGTACATATATGGGATAAATATGCTGTCAAGTCTGAAAGTCGAACATTTGACGGGATTGCTCTGCTGAAAAATGCATTAGTTAACACCACTCCTGATATTACCAAAAAGGTCATGATTGATGATAAGGAGATCAAGGTACGGGATATGGAAGCCATACAAATGGCAAATACCAAGATTGATGAAATTCGTACAGCATTTAGTGAATGGCTTCACGCCCAAAATGATGAGTTTAAAAAAAGACTAACCAACCAATATAATGATACCTTTAACTGTTTTGTACGACCGCAATACGACGGAAGTCATCAGGAATTTCCCGGACTGGACAGAAAAGGCTTAGGTATTAACGATTTGTATTCGAGCCAAAAAGATACAGTATGGATGATCAAGCTGAACAACGGTGCCATTTGTGACCACGAAGTTGGAGCAGGAAAGACATTGGTGATGTGTACGGCAGCACAGGAAATGAAACGTTTGGGAATGGTACACAAACCTATGATAATAGGATTGAAAGCCAATGTTCATGAGATTACAGAAACGTACCGTGAAGCCTACCCACACGCTAAAATTATGTATCCTGGTAAAGAAGATTTTACCCCACAGAAAAGGCAACGGATTTTCGGAGATATTAAAAACAACGATTGGGATTGCGTGATATTGACCCATGATCAGTTTGGCATGATACCCCAGTCAGCAGAAATGCAAAAGGAAATCCTACAAGTCGAACTCAACAGCGTGGGAGATAATCTTGCCGCTTTAGAAGCACAGGGCAAGGAGATTTCAAGGGGAATGCTCAAAGGTGTAATCATTAGGAAGCAGAACCTTGAAGTTAGGTTGAAAACATTGGAACATGACATCGAAAACCGAAAAGATGATGTAGTGGATTTTAAGATGATGGGCATCGACCACTTATTTGTTGATGAAAGCCACCAGTTCAAAAATCTGATGTTCAATACCCGCCATGACCGGGTTGCAGGTTTGGGCAATATGATGGGAAGTCAAAAGGCTATGAATCTGCTTTTTGCCATCCGCACCATTCAGGATCGCATACAAGGAGATATGGGCGCTACGTTTCTTTCGGGAACAACTATCAGCAATTCTTTAACCGAGCTATATCTATTGTTCAAATATCTGCGTCCAAGAGCATTGGAAAAACAGGGTATCAATTGCTTTGATGCTTGGGCGGCTATCTATGCAAGGAAAACGACTGATTATGAGTTTTCGGTAGCGAATAATATCGTGTCAAAAGAGCGCTTTCGTTACTTTATCAAAGTGCCGGAACTAGCACAGTTCTATTCGGAAATTACAGATTACAGAACCGCTAAGGATATTGGTATAGATCGTCCGGAAAAGAACGAGGTGCTTTATAATATACCGCCTACACCAGATCAGGAAGTATTCATCCAGAAATTGATGGAGTTTGCAAAATCAGGTAATGCTATCCTATTAGGGAGACCTCCGCTGACAGATCGGGAAGGAAAAGCAAAGATGCTGATTGCTACTGATTATGCCCGTAAGATGTCGCTCGATATGCGAATGGTAAGCGGTAAATATGATGACCACCCAGATAACAAAGCTTCTCATTGTGCAGCCAATATTGCAAAGTATTACCAAAAGTTTCATGCGCAGAAAGGAACACAGTTTGTCTTTTCAGATTTAGGCACTTACAAGCCAGGAGAATGGAATGTATATGGGGAGATCAAGCGAAAGCTTGTAGAGGACTACCGCATACCGCCACATGAAGTACGTTTTATACAGGAAGCTAAAAATGATAAGCAGCGTAAGGAACTTATCAATGGTATGAATGAGGGAAAAATCCGTGTGCTGTTCGGTTCTACCGGCATGTTGGGAACTGGTGTAAATGCACAGAAAAGAGCCGTTGTCGTTCATCATTTGGATACCCCGTGGCGACCAAGCGATCTTGCCCAACGTGACGGAAGGGCTGTCCGAAAAGGCAATGAAATCGCCAAATTTTTCGCCGATAACAAGGTGGATGTAATTATCTATGCAGTCGAAAAATCGCTGGACAGCTACAAGTTTAATCTGCTGTACAATAAACAGCTTTTTATTGACCAGCTTAAAACCAACAATCTCGGAAAGCGGACCATTGACGAGGGAAGCATGGATGAAAAATCGGGTATGAACTTTTCGGAATATGTAGCTATTCTTTCGGGCAATACCGATCTTTTGGAAAAAGCGAAGCTGGAAAAACAGGTTGCCGGATTGGAAAGTGAGAAGCAGGCATTCAACCGTTCCAAGTTCAGCTCCAAATACAAACTGGAAGATATTTCCGCTACTCTGGATTCTGCCGAGTCACGATTGGAACGAATGAGCCTTGATAGGGAAAACCTGGAACAACGCTTACAAAAACGACAGGATGGTACGATACTAAATCCTGTCCAACTTGATGGATTATCGTCTAATGCAGATATGAAACAGATTGGAACCAAGCTTAACCAGATTGCCGATAAAGCTCGTACTGGTGGTCAATATGAAGAAATAGGCAGCCTATATGGGTTTGCATTGTTAGTTAAAACCGAAATGTCCGAAAAAGAGGGTATTGATATTAGGGTCAATCGTTTTTTGGTACAGGGTGAAGGCAACATAAAATACACCTACAATAATGGCTTGATTGCTAATGATGAAAAGCTTGCGTCAATGAACTTCCTTAATGCTTTGGAAAAAATACCTGGCTATATCGAACAGCAACAAAAGAAAATTGCTGAATTGCAAAAAGATCTTCCTGTACTTCAGGAAATGGTCAATGGGACGTGGACAAAAGAAAGCAGGCTGAGCGAACTAAAAACCGAACTGGCGGCCATCGATAGGAAGATACAATTGTCAATTGCTCCAGAACCGAAAGATGAGATGACTGAAGGGCAAAAAAGTACAATTAAAATAGATGATGTTCAGGGAAAATCTTCTGTGCGTTTAAAAACAATGTAAATCTGGAACAAAACAAGAAGCTACATTTATTGGCTGATTCTTTTTGTACTATCCTTTTGCACCAAATGCTGTAAATCAGGGTCATTTTTAATACGCTCCAATTCAGTTTCAATTACCTGAATAATATCCAATTTTATCTGTCTGTAATTAGCTTCGATTTCCTGCTTCATCATATCTTCTCTTGCCTCGTTTACGAAAGATAGTATTTCCGGTATTTTTTGATAGTTTTTGGTTTCAGCAGCTACTTTATCATTGTCTACAACAATTTCAGCATGGAAGATTTTCTGTTCGATACGTTCATCAAAATTGTCTGATACAGCCCCTACAAAAACACCTTGGGTCAATGTAGAAATTTTAGATGCAGGAATGAGGCTGTCCAATTGTGTGGAAATGGATGTCGACGTATCATTACGGTTGATTGACAAACTCTGCCTTTTCTGCAACACCTTACCAAAACGTTCCGAAAGGTTTTTGGCAGTTTCTCCTACCACCTGACCACTGAATATATTGCCCACGGTATTTTGTATAACCTTACTTTCTTTGTCTCCATAATCACGGGTTAATTGTGAATAATCCTGAAAGCCCAAACAAACGGCCACCTTATTACTTCTAGCAGTGGCTATAAGATTGTCTAATCCACGAAAGTAGATGGTAGGCAATTCATCAATGATGACTGAACTTTTAAGCTGTCCCTTTTTATTAATAAGTTTCACAATTCTTGAATTGTATAAACCCAACGCTGCGGAATAGATATTTTGACGGTCAGGATTATTACCTACACATAGTATCTTCGGCTCTTTAGGGTTGTTGATGTCCAGTGAAAAATCATCTCCTGTCATAACCCAATACAATTGCGGTGAGATCATTCTTGACAAAGGAATTTTCGCAGATGCTATTTGTCCCTGCAACTGGTCTTGCGCGCCACCTTGCCAGGCATCCATAAAGGGTGATAGATAATTTTCCAATTCCGAATAGGTGGTTAGGATTGTAAAGACGTCAGCGTATTTTTTGTTGAGCAGTTCAATGGCGTGTGGAAATGTGCAGTATTTGCCGTTTTCATAGATTTTAAGAAACCATATAATAGCCGCTAAAAGAATAATCGGGCTTTCTACAAAGAAATCCCCTTGCTTTTGTATCCAACTCCTGTTAAGATTTAGCATGATGGTGTAGGCCGATTCGTAAGCATCGGATATATCGGTCATAAAATCTGGATTTATGGGATTGCAACGATGGCTTTTTCTAGGGTCATCAAAATTAATGACGTAGAATTTCGGTTTTACCTTGTACTTATCAGTGTGTTTTAGTAAATGATTATAGGCAATTGTAGATAGGTCGTCAAACTTAAAATCATAGATATACATTGAAAAACCTTTTTCAATATGCTGCTTGATATAGTTGTTTACTACAGCATACGATTTACCCGAACCGGGTGTACCCAATACAATGGTCGCTCTAAAAGGGTTTACAATATTGATCCAACCATTGTGCTGTTTTTTGTTGTACCAGAATTTGGTGGGTAAGTTCACGGAATATTCGTTTTGCATTAGCTTAGTTTCCTGCTGAAAACTTTCGTTCTCATTATTGAAAACATCATCCATCAAATTGGTACGGAGCAGACGGCTTATCCAAATTCCTGCTACCATAAGGGAGATATAGCCCAAACCTGTGGTAAGGATATAGAGAAATGTAGCGATGTTTAATGATAGTTTTAACAATGATGTGTTAAGAAAGAATAGTACAAAACCAATTCCCAAAACCACATAAATTTTTGTCCAAGTTATCTTTTCATTCTTTACGCCTTTTGTTCCCAAACAGCTTAATGCTAATAATATCAAAACAAAGACTTTGGTATATAAGATGTGTGAAAACAAGCCCGACGTTCTGTCGAAATTACCTAAGATTTTGTTGATGATTTCTAATGTCCAGCCACGTTCCATAAAGAAACCGTAACAGAACCAATAAAGGTGCATTAGTACTAAAAGGATACTCACTGCCCGAATAAAAGCCATTATCTTGGCTAATCCTCTTAAATCGTCTTCTCCCTGCATTTTATAATTATTAAATGTTCGGTTGTTAATTTAAAGGCAGTGCAGCATGGTTACAAAAAAGTGGCAGACATTAGCGATGCATGACAGTGTTTGGCGTTAAGGAGCTCCAACTAGGTTCGGATTTTATTATGATTTTTTAGTAAATTTATACTCTTGAAAAATTTTTAGGTTACATCATCAATTTGATAATCAATATTAAAGAAGAAAAATATGAATTGGAATAATCCTGATGCTGATCCAGGAGAAAGTGAAGATGAATATATAGCTAAGAAAAGAGAAGAAAGTGATTCTGCTACTGGACTAATGTTTGTAATCGTTGGGGGTTTTATTCTAGCCTTAAAAATAGCTGCTATTTTCGGTATGTTTTTTTATGCAGGATTTTTACTGTCTCAAAAGTTCTGGGGAGAAGAAACCGACAAATTTAAAATTTGGGGTCTCTCTCTATTATTTACCTACTTTATTTTCTGCATTATTTATTTTTTTAAAGGAACTATCATTGGCTTGCAAGCAAAGAACAGGAAGTTATGGATATTACCTTGGGTAACATGTGTGTTAATATGCTGTATTATTCCAGCACTCATAATAAAATCATTCGTTGCAGGTATGTTCAATCTGACAGAACGACAAAGTATATTGTGTATTGGGTTGAGTTGGGGAGCATTTATACTTTTTTCATTATATGTCTATGGTATTTATCAGTTCAAGACACCAACTGCTCCGAAGATTTTGTACTGGAGCTATGCATTGGGATTGAAAGTGTTTTTATAATAAGGAATTCATAATAAACGTAAAACCTACTTACCTCTCTTACGTCTTCTTTTCTTCTTCATTTTATTGGTAAAGTCCTGTTCTTCGTAATCTTCTCCTTGTGCCTCAGGCAACAGTCCTCCAAAACTTTCCATCATACTAGTTTCATTTGTGCTGGAAGCGGTGATTTCTTTGTTTAGGAAATCGAATAATTCATGGGGCTTTTCGGCTGGTGGATCTTTCATTGCGTTGTGCTGAGATATTTTTGGATGAGGTTCGTTAAGCCTTTTTATTTCCGGTTTGATATTATGGTTCCAATAATCATTAAAGGTATTGGCAGAAAATTCCTTTCCCAATCGGGATCCGTTCCAAATTGCTTTAGAATTATGGTCTATAAAAGTTATTCCGTAAATACGCCCTTTGTCATTTCTCCGTACCACTACGTTAATGCCCTGTTCGCCTAATCGCTTTTTAAAAGCCTGCTCATCACTTGTTGATTGCAGGGCAATGGTAACAGTAGCTTTAATGGTTGGCTTTGTCGGGTGGTCTTTCAAAGCCTCTTTGCTTTTTGCAAAATGTAATTCCAAAGCCGAAAGCCCAGCATTTTTACCGAATAGGGAAGCCTTGAGTGGATGCCCAGCTTTTTCTCCTTTTTCATTTAAAGGAAAGTATAATAAGCCTTGCTTGATTTTTCCTTGCAGTTCGCCTTCTATTTTTTCAGTGGTAATATTGAACAGGGAAAGCAAAGCATTATATTCCCCCAACGTCTGGAATTTATAATACTTAGGCAGATACCGGACAACCGAAGCAATCTGGCTTTTTATATCTCCTGTTTGGTAATTAACAGGACGAAAAATCTTGTCATTCTGCCGATGTCCTTTCTCCGTAGCCGATAGTAATCCATATTTGTTTTCGAGTTCACGGCATACCTTCATAGACCTTCTTTTTTCAAACTTATCCGAAATCTTTTTGCCTTCTTCATCCACACAAACCGATACAATATGAATATGGGTACGGTCAATATCCGTGTGCTTGAATACTACAAAAGGCTGTTCCCCATAACCCAGCTCCTGCATATAATCCTGAGCCATCAGTTTGAACTTTTTATCACTTACATTATCCTTCGGGTCAGGATTGAGTGAAATATGTAAAATTGGTTTTTCAGTATTGCGGTTGGCTATCAGATAAGGTTCGAAAGATTGGGTCAATTGAGCAATGGAATACTGCGCATTAGGTGTTTCAATTATTCTATTGGCAAACAGAATTTGCCCGTTTTCTTTCTCCACTTTGAGCTGATTGTATGCCAAAGCTCCGTATAAATTGCTCCCTCTTCCGATTTTTGCTATCATTTCAACACTATTTTTTCAAATGATTTGCTTCAAACTCTTCTGTGAGCTGAATAATTTTTTGACATAATACTGCCATTTCAGCCGTTTGTTTTTCTAATTTGTAGAGATAAGCTGCTGCTTTTTTCTCCGAAAAATTGCGGTACAACAGCTTTACGACCTGATTATAATTAACGCCAATGGAACGGAACTGACTGTGAAAAGAGGTTAACCTCATATAAAAATCTAACACAGCTTTGTCTATTTTGACCGTTTTAATCTCTCTTCCAAACAATACGGAAATGATAAATTTTGCTTTATTGACCATTCCCGATGCTTCAAAAAGCGATAATAATTTCGCATTTTCTTCGTCCGTAAGGCGAAAAACGTGGCGGTGAATACTCGGATTGCTCTTGGGCGTCCGTCCGCCTTTATTCTGTTTTCTGTTACTGTTTTCGTTCATCATTAATCCATTTTTAACTTTAGTAAAAAGCCTGACTTCGGAAGGCTTTTCAGCCCCCAGCAGGGCAAGTTGTTTTGAGGCACGAACTCAGTTTCGAGTGCCTCAAAACACAACTTGCCGTGTTCTGGTGAACACAAAAATCCGCCCTTCGGGACGGATTAAATAAAGCAGGGATAAACGGCTTCGGGCCGTTCACTTTCTTACTTGATATTTCATAATATTTTTGCATAAGTCCGTTAATAAAAATCACTTTACAAAGTAAACTCCTCTTCAGTAGAGCATTGAGCTGTGTTGCAGTGCCAAACAGTGCCAATGAACGCCAATTCGTTCCACCTTAGAATAAGGACGTATATATCTGCATTTCTTTGTACCTGCAAGCGGATGTAAACAGATAACTATGTTGGTATGTAGTTCCTTAATTATGTATGTAGTCACTTGTGTATGTACAAGCGTACGGATGTGGATAGATGCAGTTGAGGATATGAAATCATATAGTTGTATATGTGCATATTTACAGACTTGGGTTTGCATATAACTTGGTCTGATGATACAAACCTATATGTATAGCTGCCTAAAAATAGAGGTACATATGTTAGTATTTAAGCAGAGCAATACCTGTTTAAATGACCACATAGCTTTCTACAAAACTGCATACGTATAGGCAATAGCAGATAAGTATCTACCAACGCAACGATATAAGTAAATAATTAAATACAGTTAAAAATGAAAACAGAACACAAAACAGTATTCATTGCTTTTTCTTCCCAAAAGGGAGGTGTAGGCAAAACCACCTTTACGGCACTTGTGGCCAGTACGCTACATTATCGCTTGGGCTACAATGTAGCCGTATTCGATGCCGATTTTCCACAACATAGTTTAATGAAAATGAAGACCCGTGATTTGGCTATGGTGATGGAAAATGAATTTTTAAAAAGGGTGGCATTCAAACAATTTACAACCATTAACAAAAAAGCTTATCCAATCATTCAACATAAAGCTGAAGGTGTACTGGAAGCTGCGCATGATTTTTTAGAATCCATTTCTTTTCCGGTTGATTTTATCTTTTTTGATCTTCCGGGTACAGTAAACACTCCCGGTATTTTGAAAGCTCTGGCGGGGATGCACCATATTTTCACACCTATCATAGCAGATCGTGTAGTTATGGAAAGTACGCTCATTTTTACCCAGCTGATGAAGGATGTTATTATGAAAAAAGGAGAAACCTCCATTGTAACCATTAACCTGTTTTGGAATCAGGTAGATGGTCGTGAACGCTCGCCCTTGTATGATGTTTATAATAAATTGATTGATGAGTTGGGATTAAGTCTGATGCAATGCCTTATCATGAACAGCACACGTTTCCGCAAGGAGAGCGAAGCCGGTGCCAAGACCGTTTTTCGTTCAACTTTAATGCCTCCCGATGAACGTTTGATGAAAGCTTGCCGCTTAGACCAGTTTATGACGGAATTTTTAAGAATCGTTCAATTATAATAGTATGGAAAAAGACAATAAGAAAAAAGCTATTCCTGAAATCAACGAAGAGCTAATGATGAATTTAATGGTAGATGGAGTAAAAAAGGAAGGGTTGCAACTTCCGCCGGAAGAACCCGAAGCTCCTATGAAACCGTTACAGGAAAAACCTTTACTGAAGGAACGTAATAGAACCAAAAAAGTAAATGAACAGGATTACGAAAGTATATTTTTCAAAAGACCTGGTACCAATGCCCGTGATGGCAAAACGGTATATATTCGACCGGATTTCCATGAGAAACTGTCTCGGATCGTACAGGTAATAGGCGAAGATAAGATAACCATTTACGCCTACTTAGACAATCTTCTCGAATATCATTTTCAGGAGTTCGGCGAGCAGATTACCACAAGTTTCAATGATAAATACAAACCTATTTTATAATTATGGAAACAGTAATCGTTATATGCCTACTGATTGTTATTGGGCTGTTGTTGGAGGATAAGATTGTCATCAGGAAAGGGGAGGAGCAAAAACCAATACAGGAAAAAACTAATCCGAACCTGCCCGATATCATGGGGCAGCCCAAACCGATGAGAAGTCTTTCAGTGCCAATAAGTGCCACTGAAAGACAAAATAAAAACCAGGAGCAAGAAACGGATAATTTTGATATTGAAATCGACGAGGAAGATGTCGATATACAAATTCCACAGGAAGAACTGGACAAAGTTTTTGGAAATATAGCTGATTTGGAGGAAGAGGAAGAAGAATGGAACAGGTATGGAATATCTAGTGGGGATAACGGTTTTGCCCAAGGGGTTACCTTTGAAGAACTAAGCTCCGTGGGGATGCTGCTGCAAAAAGAAAAATTGGAGCCATCTCAAAAGGAAACAGCAGTTGCTATAGTTCAGAAAATACAAGGAACCGAATTATTCACCTTACTGGAGAATTCTATGGAAAGTGCTTCCCGTAAAATAGCTGAGCTATTAGACGGGAGCCTTTTTTCTGAAACAGATGCCGGTTCTTTCTTTTTGCGGAAAAATGATTTTGAGGATTTTGATATTGGGGAGTTTGTGTAGGCTACCTAAATATTTGTTAAGAAAGTTAATTACTTTAATAATTTGCTATAGCTCTTATTTTAGTTTCATCTTTTGAGTAAATACCAAAATCTTTTATTAATCCTTTTGATTTTAATTTAGTTAACAATTCTCTATTGAAAATATTATCAATAAAAACTGGTTTATGCTGTTTTAAAAATA
>NZ_QKNZ01000034.1:0-61398 GCF_014156605.1 Flavobacterium sp. SOK18b | reverse complement strand
GTATCTGGAGTAACACAAGGACCATTGGCCTTAGAGCCAAGAAAAAAAGCTATTAATGTAGGTACAGATTTAGCTAAGACCTTGGATATTACGATTTTGTATTTTGATTTAGACAAGTCAGTTATACGTAAGGATGCGGCATTTGAGCTAGAAAAAGTATTAGCAGTGATGCAACAATACCCAAAGATGACTATCGACATTAGATCCCATACAGATTGCAGACAAACTGTTGCTTACAACCAGGCGCTATCTGATAGAAGAGCTAAATCAACTAAGGCATGGTTGGTAAAAAACGGTATAGCTGCTAGTAGATTAACCGCTAAAGGATACGGAGAATCACAACTTGTAAACGATTGTGGATGTGAACCAACGAACAAATCAAACTGTACGGAGGCACAACACCAAGCCAATAGAAGAAGTGAGTTTATTATTGTATCTATGCAATAAATCTTCTCAAAACAATAAAAATCTAAAAAGGCTATCCTTAACGGGATAGCCTTTTTTTTGTTATATCGTATTAGATAAATGAATGATGGAATAGGAGTCAATTCAATATAATACTAGTTGTTTCTGTCACATTTTATAGGGTATGTGTTTTACTGTAATTCACCATTAAATTCACAAACTTACTATAGCTTTCCATGCCGTCTTTTTGTTGATTGATCTTCAAGAATTGGTTATAGAAAGCATGAAAACCTTTGTCAATAAAAGTGTCGTATTGCTTCCAGAATTGCTCACTTTCTTTGTAGTTTTTTAAAACACCAGGATGAATGGTTTTTATTAGTTGTTTGTAAATAACTTCATCGCGTACTTGCCAATTTCCTAGACAATAGCGTAAAGCCATACTATAGCCAGAATATTGGATGTACGTATCTTCATTTTCAACACAAGCTAAGAACCCTATAAAATTACATTCACTTTCGCTGGCATAACCCATTTGGTGTGCCATTTCGTGATTCACAGTCATTGGAAAACCATACAGCGGTACGAGATCATTTACTTGAGCCTCATTTGTAAAAGGATTTAAATACCCTCCAAATCCCATGTAGGTCAAGGGTAAACTAAATAACGTTTTTTTGGTGCTTAGAGTGTTGAATTTAAAAAAAGAATGCTTTTTTGCAATGGCATGATAACCGTTCAAGCTCTTTTTAAAGATTTGTTCTTGTGTGTACGGAATGGAAACTTTTAAACCTTTATTAGTAGTAATGGTATATTGAACTGCATTTGTTTTTGAAATAATCATTTTTGTAAAAACGAGTAAATCGTTATCAGTGTATTCGTTTTTAATTTTCATTTTTTCAAAAAGAGGTTCACGGTAGTAGTTGAGTGCCCAGAGCGCATGAAACAAAAAGTAAAGCACAGATGTAAAACTCAGTATGCTTAAAAGTTTATTTTTCCACTGAGACCTCCAAGTTTTTCGGTTGTTCCAAAACCAGCTCACGACGCAAAGAATCAAAATAAAATAAAGACAATCTCCAATAGAAAAAGGAATCCTTCCTAAAATTGTACGCAAGAACTGAGTTAATACAGGATACATGTAATTGCTGTACCAGCGCTCTATTTGTTCCGGATAAAAAGGAGCAATTTGGAGCAATATAATTTGGATGAGGAAAAAAATCGGGAGAAAATATTTTGTTTTCAAGATAAAAAATTTGAGTTGTAAATATAATTACAATATTAATTAGTGCCTATTGGAAATTAAACTTTGTAACTTTGTATTGTAAAATTAAAACATCAATTACCAATATGAGTCAAGAAATAAGAAATCTAGAGCCAAAAGCACTTTGGAATAAGTTTGCGGATTTAAATGCAGTGCCAAGACCTTCTAAAAAAGAGGATCGTGTGATTGCTTTCATGAAAAATTTTGGCGAAAGCCTAGGACTTGAAACTTTTGAAGATGAAATTCGAAATGTAATCATAAGAAAACCGGCTACTCCAGGTATGGAAAACCGTAAAGCAATTGTATTGCAAGGACACTTAGATATGGTGCATCAAAAAAACGGAGAAACTGTTTTTGATTTTGATACACAAGGAATAGACATGTATGTTGATGGTGATTGGGTTCGTGCGCAAGGTACAACTTTAGGTGCTGACAACGGTTTAGGAGTTGCTGCTATCATGGCTGTTCTAGAAAGTAAAGACATTCCTCATCCTGCTATTGAGGCCTTGTTTACTATAGATGAAGAAACCGGAATGACTGGAGCTCTTAACTTAAAAGGTGGTGTTTTACAGGGTCAAATCTTACTGAATTTAGATACTGAGGAAGATGATGAAATTGATATCGGTTGCGCTGGTGGAATAGATGTTACAGCTACTGCAGAATATGATGAAGAGGAAACTCCTGAAGGTTCTGTGGGGTATACCATTACCGTGAAAGGCTTGCAAGGAGGACATTCAGGTATGGATATTCATAAAGGTTTGGGCAATGCCAATAAAATAATGAACCGTTTATTGTTTGATGGTTTTGATAATTTTGGGTTGCAAATCTCCGAAATAAAAGGAGGAAGTTTACGCAATGCAATTCCAAGAGAAAGTATAGCGAAAGTAATCATTGCAGAGGTGTATGATGAAGCGTTTGTGTTTGACATGCAGCAAATTGTAAACGAAATAAAAACAGAACTAAAAACTACGGAGCCAAATCTAGAAGTTGTTTTTGAAAAATTAGAAACAACACCTGCTAAGGTTATGCCGTCAATTGCTCAGTTTTATTTTGTGAGAGCCATGTATACTGCCCATAATGGAGTGTACAGCATGAGCGCTGATTTTGAAAATCTAGTTGAAACTTCAAATAATATTGCAAAAGTAGTTTTAGGAGATGGGCAACTTTCGGTTCAATGTTTAACGCGATCTTCTGTAGAGACTTCAAAATTTGATTTAGCAAATGGGTTGCGATCAGCTTTTGAATTAATGGGTTGCGAAGTTGAATTTTCAGGTTCCTATCCTGGATGGACTCCAAATTCTAAATCGGAAATTTTAGATGTTTTGGTTCCTCTTTATGAAAAGCAAAACGGTGAAAAACCTAGAGTGGTTGCCTGTCATGCAGGACTTGAATGTGGTATTTTAGGCACTAATTATCCTGACATGGATATGATATCTTTTGGTCCAACTATTCATGGTGCGCATTCACCTGATGAGAGAGCTAGTATTTCGTCATCACAAAAATTCTGGAAATTTTTTGTTGAAATTTTAGCAAATATTCCAGTTAAATAATCGTAGTATTCAGGAACAGTCTCAGTATTCAGTTTTAAAGAACTGCAAACTGAGACTGTAAACTGAGTATTAATCTCTTTTAGGAGCATTTTTCTTTTCTCTTTTTTCTTCTTTCTTTTCTTTAGCGGTTTTTAAAGGCTCTTTTTTCGCAGTCTTTTTCGCATCCTGACTTTTTGCCATGATAATATATTTAGTGGTTAATGTTCAATTTAGTAAATGTATGTAATATTTTGATTTATTACCTATTTAATTAAAAAATCCCCAATTTTTTTGAATTGAGGATTGATTGGTTTTACTTAAGAAATGTTGAAATTTATTTTTTCTTCAAGATCTTATATTCTTCATAACAGCCACTAATAGCATCCATTATTTGTAGGTCATTAGCCGTTTTAATAAAGGAGTCCGAGTAATTACAACGTTGTAAAATTTCAGGGATTTCATCCTTGTCAATGCCTAAAAGTACAGCAATAGTTTCTCTATCATATTTTGATTCTAATAATTTTCGTACCGTGTCATCCTTTTTCATTTCTTTTAACTTCTTCAACTCTTTTGGATTTTTACCAAAAAAATTATAGAGCATATCAGCTGGATTGAATATGGAACCCAGAACTTTTCCAAAAGCATTTGGAGAGTATTGACCAGCTTCATAACCTTGGGTAAGACCAGAAATGCTATAACGGTAATTTTCTTTTACGGGAATTATTTTGGTATCTACCTCAAGATACCCCGTCAAATTAAAAGGTCTTATGATAACCTCTTCTAGCGCAATGGCTTTCTCTGTAAGTTGAATTTTGGTGCTTTTATTTTTGATCCAGTCATTTGTGACGCGTACTCGCAAAGACTGAAAACCTAGACTTGTAATGTGTAAGGTATCATTGACTTGTACGTCAATCTCAAAATGTCCGCTTTCATCAGTTGTGGCACCTCGCACTTTGTTGATGTTGATAATGTTTACACTTGATAATGGTTGTTTAGTTGTATTACTAAGAATAATTCCATCTACTTTTTGAGAAGGTTCTTTGACTTGAGATTGTGCTGTAATTGAGAATACAGTAAATAAAAAAACTACAAAATATTTCATACTCTAATTTAAGACTTTAAAAGTAATAAATCAGGATTAAATATTTTGTAGTTCCAGTATAATTATAAGAATATTAACTAAACTTAGTCTCTTCTTGGTCTTCTTGGTCTTGGTGCATCACCAAAGCTTTCAGAACGTCTAGGTGCTCTATCAGATGATCCTTCAGTTCTAGGTCGGTCAGATGAAAAACCACCTTCTCTTCTTGGAGCTGCTCCTCTATCGCTTCTAAAACCACCTTCTCTTGGTGCTGAACTTCTATCGCTTCTAAATCCGCCAGAACCTTCTCTTCTTGGAGCAAAACTTCCTTCTCTTCTAGGAGCTGAACTTCTTCCGCCACCAAAGCTACCACCAGAACTTCTTCCGTTGTGGTCACGTCTTCCGCCACCGTCATTTTTAGAAATCTCAACATTGATTCTGCGTCCTTCTAATTGAACGTTATTCAATATTTCCATTACTTTATCAGTATGCTCAGGATCAGTATTAAAGAAAGAGAAACCTTCTTTTACGTCTACTTTGAAAACGTCATCACGACCTAAGTCTAATGTCTCTTTCAAGTAATCTTTAAGTGACATCCAATCAAAGTTGTCTCTAGAACCAATGTTTACAAAATAACGAGTTGCTCCGCCATTATTGTTTTCTCTTGGAGCACCATCTCTATCATCACTTCTTTCACGTCTTTCACCTGATTGAGTTGAAATGTCTCTGTTTTTCTTGTAATAATTGATAAAACGGTTAAATTCTACCGATACCATTTTCTTGATTAATTCTTCTTTCGATAAATCTTCAAGAACGCTATTAATTGCAGGAAGGTATGTATCAATTTCGTGATCAACCTCTGTATCTTTAATTTTGTTGGCTAAGTGCAGTAATTGAATCTCGCAAATTTCGATTCCAGATGGAATTGATTTTTCTTCAAATTTTTGCTTGATGATTCTTTCAATAGATGAAATTTTACGCAATTCGCTTTTAGTAACAATTACAATCGAAGTTCCTAAACGACCAGCACGACCAGTACGACCAGAACGGTGGTTGTATGTTTCAATTTCATCAGGTAATTGGTAGTTTACTACGTGAGTAATGTTATCCACATCAATACCACGAGCAGCTACATCAGTAGCAACAAGCATTTGTATTTGACGACCACGGAAAGATTTCATAACTCCATCACGCTGTGCTTGTGATAAATCACCGTGTAATGCAGCAGCACTGTATCCGTCTTCAATTAATTTTTCGGCTACAGCTTGTGTATCTCTTTTGGTACGACAAAAAACTACAGAGAAAATATCTGGGTTTGAATCTGCCAAACGTTTCAAAGCTTCGTAACGGTCACGTGCATTTACCAGGTAAAATTCGTGAGAAACGGTAGCAGAACCTGAGTTTTTAGCTCCAACTGTAATTTCAATAGGATCAGTCATGAATTGTTTTCCAATACGTGCTACTTCAGCAGGCATTGTTGCAGAAAACAACCATGTGTTTTTGTCGTCTGGTGTAGTTGAAAGGATGTTTACGATATCTTCGTAGAAACCCATATTCAACATTTCGTCAGCTTCGTCAAGAATACAATAGTTAATTCCAGTAATGTTTACTAGACCTCTATTAATCATATCTTGCATTCTTCCTGGAGTTGCTACAATAATTTGTGCCCCTCTCTTTATGTCTCTCGCTTGTTCTGTGATGCTAGCTCCTCCGTAAACGGCTACTACATTAATACCTTTTTCGTATTTAGAGTAGTTTTTAAGTTCGTTGGTAATCTGCAAACACAACTCGCGTGTTGGAGATAAAATTAATGCTTGTGTGTTTCTGTTGTTAGCATCAATTTTTTGGATAACTGGAAAACCAAAAGCTGCCGTTTTCCCTGTCCCTGTCTGAGCCAACGCAACCATATCTGTATCTTTTTCCAATAATAGGGGAATCGCTTTCTCCTGTACTTCGCTCGGATTTTCAAATCCTAGATCTAAAACCGCCTTCAGTAACGATTCACTCAATCCTAATTGTTCAAATTTGTTCATATGTATTTTTAAAATAGGGTGCAAAATTACTCTAAATTATTCATATAAACTAATGCTATTTCAAGATTTAATGATTTATTATAATTTGATTATCAGAAAGTTATGATTTGTTGTTCAATTTAGGACTATTTTTGATACAAAAAATATAGCTTTGCAACTATGTTTTTCAAGTAAATTTTTATTGTTTTTGGTTAACTTTTGTTTTTTAGATGTGCTAATAGTTGTTTTGTTGCCTTACCTCTATGGCTAATTTCATTTTTTAGTTCTAATGGTAGTTGAGCAAAAGTTTCGGTATATCCCTCTGGTTGGAATATAGGATCGTAACCAAAACCTTGATTACCAATTTTTTCTAACGTAATTTCTCCTTTGGCAATACCAGTAAATAAATGTTGTTCGCCGTTTAAATTTAAAGCGATTACGGTTTTAAATTGTGCTGCTCTAGTTTCTTTATCTGTTAAATTTTTTAATAAGAGGTTCATATTGTCTTCAGGATTACGTTGCTCACCGGCATATCTGGCACTGTAAACTCCTGGAGCACCATCTAGTGCTAGTACCTCAAGACCCGTATCATCTGCAAAACAGTCGTAGCAGTATTTTTGAGTTACATAATTTGCTTTTAAAATGGCATTCCCTTCAATTGTTGATGCTGTTTCTGGAATTTCTTCATGGCATCCTATGCTTTCAAGGCTCAATATTGTTACGCTATCTGGAAGCATGCTTTGAAGTTCTATGATTTTATTTTTGTTGTTAGAAGCGAAAACTATTTTCATGGTTTTAGTTAAGAATTTTAAATGTACTTTTTTAATTAAAAACTCGAGTCAAATTATCCGGGAAATACAAATCAGATAATTTGGTAAACTCATCACCACGCATAAAAATACTACTGTCAACATCTTGAAAACTTGATTTTCCTGACGCTGCCAAAAGTTCGTTGGCGGCATGTAACGTATTGTGGTGAAAATGATAAACCCTTTCAGACTTGTCGGTTACCACTAATCCTTTCATAAGCATTTTATCCTGAGTGGCTACTCCTGTTGGACAAGTATTATTGTTGCATTTCAAGGCTTGAATACATCCTAGTGAGAACATAAATCCTCTAGCTGTATTGCAAATGTCTGCTCCCATGGCAATGGCTCTTAAAATGGCATGACCAGTTATTATTTTACCGCTAGAGATAATTTTTATTTTATCTTTTATGTTGAACTGGCTTAATGTTCTATTTACAAAAATAAGTGCTGGTTCTAATGGCATGCCTACTCCGTCAGAAAATTCTAGTGGTGCAGCACCGGTTCCCCCTTCTGCACCATCAACCGTTATAAAGTCTGGAAAACAATTTTGTGCTATCATTTCTTGACAAATAGCTTCAAATTCTTCGGTTATTCCAATGCACAGTTTAAAGCCAATGGGTTTTCCATTTGATGCCGTTCTAAGTGTTTGTATGAATTGTATCAAACCACTAGCATCATGAAAAGCAGAGTGGCTCGGTGGTGATAGAATAGTAGTATGCGGTTCTACGCCGCGTATCTTTGCTATTAAAGGAGTGTTTTTACTTGCAGGAAGTACACCTCCATGACCAGGTTTAGCTCCTTGTGATAGTTTGATTTCTATCATTTTTACAGATGGGAGATTTGCTTTTTCTGTAAATTTTTGAACATCAAATGCTCCATGCTTATCTCTACAGCCAAAATATCCAGTTCCTATTTGCCAAACAATTGCTCCGCCTTGAAGATGGAATTCAGTCAAACCTCCTTCGCCTGTGTTGTGGTAAAATTCGCCTTTCTTTGCGCCATTATTTAGAGCGATAATTGCGTTCTCGCTCAAAGAACCAAAACTCATCGCGGATATATTGAGTAATGACGCTGAGTATGGTTGTTTGCAATCTGGACCTCCTACAAGTACCCTGGGTAGTTCTTCATTCACTTTTACAGGAAATATGGAGTGCTTGATGCCTTCGTAATCGGGTTGGTTAAGATGTAATTGTGTTCCAAAAGCCGTTGTAGCGCTTAAGTTTTTTGCTCTTTGGTAGACTAATGACCTTTCATTTCTTGAAAAAGGCTTGCCATCTGTATTTCTTTCTATGAAATATTGTTGTATTTCTGGAGCTATACTTTCAAATAAATACCTAAAGTATCCTAAAACGGGGAAGTTTCTTAATATGGTATGCTTGGTTTGTACGCTGTTGTAAACTCCAACAATTAGTATTAAGAATAAAATGAAACTAAGGAAGTACGCTTTTTGAAAATAGATGTTTATGATCACGCTTACTATCAAAGAAAGGAAGGCAAAAAGGAAAAATTTTGTTCTCATATATTAAATTTCAATTTGAAAAGGGATTGCATTCAAAATGGATAAGTTCTTGTTAAAAATGTTTTTAATTTTGGAAACCAAAAGTAGAAGAGATTTTAACTAAAACGTAAACGTACATAAACGTGTTTGATTCCTTTTTTATCTGAGTCGCGCTCATCTATTTCAAGAATATCTGTTAAGGATTTCAACATCGGAGTTAGTTTAGAAAAACCATAATTCCTTGGATCAAACTCGGGTTTCTTTTTTACAATTAAATTTCCAACATCACCTAGAAAAGCCCATCCGCTATCATCACCAATATCTTCAATAGTAGATTCAATTAATTCTATAGTTTGAAGGTCTACTTTATTTAAGCTTTTAGGAGATGGTTTTTTAGGATCTGTTGCTGTTCTTTTTGGTTCTTTCTTTTTGATTGCTCCGTCCAAGACTTCAATGTATACAAATCGATCACAGGCTACAATGAATGAATTGGGTGTTTTTTGTTCGCCAATTCCTATGACCTTCATGCCTGATTCTCGCAATCGAATAGCAAGTCTTGTAAAATCAGAGTCGCTGGATACAATGCAAAAGCCATCTACTTTATCGGAATAGAGTAAATCCATGGCATCGATAATCATGGCTGAATCTGAGGAATTTTTGCCTACCGTATAACTGTATTGTTGTATAGGAGTAATGGCATGTTCTAATAATACACTTTTCCAACCGCTAGCATTTGGTTTAGTCCAATCAGCATAGATGCGTTTTGTAGTAGGCGTACCAAACTTAGCAATCTCTTCCATCATTCCTTTTACATTACTGTAGGGAACGTTGTCAGCATCAATAAGTACTGCTAGTTTTAATTCCTTTGTATTGTTAGACATAAATTTAAATTTATTTTAGTAAGTCAAATATACAAAGTTTATTGTGTTATACTTAGTATGTTTAGCATTTGATTTGCTTAAAACTGCACTGTAAAAAGGGATTCTTGGAGTTTTTGTGTCACTTTGTTTAAATTTTAGGGTTTGAATATCTGAATTTTCGTAGGATTAGATTGCTTGAAAAATAAATTTACTTTCAAGTCCTTTATAAAATTTAAATAATTATTTTTGCAACTTCTTAAAATTAAAATTATTACTTTACATATTATGGTAAAAGATTTATTCGAAAGAATTCAAAACAATAAAGGTCCTTTAGGGAAATGGGCTTCACAAGCTGAAGGGTATTTTGTTTTTCCAAAATTAGAAGGTGAGTTGGGACCAAGAATGCAGTTTGGAGGTAAAAATATTTTGAATTGGAGTTTGAATGACTATTTAGGTCTAGCCAATCATCCTGAAGTTCGTCAGGCTGATACAGATGCCGCTGCACAGTATGGAGCCGCATATCCTATGGGAGCTAGAATGATGAGTGGTCACACTAAATATCATGAGCAGTTAGAGAATGAGTTAGCCGCTTTTGTTATGAAAGAATCAGCTTACTTATTGAATTTTGGATACCAAGGAATTATGTCCACTATTGATGCTTTAGTGACACGTAACGACATTATTGTATATGACGTAGACGCACATGCATGTATTATAGATGGAGTACGTTTACACAGTGGAAAAAGATATACTTACAAGCACAATGATCTTGAAAGTATGGAGAAAAACCTGCAACGTGCAACTAAAATGGCTACTGAAACAGGTGGTGGGATTTTGTTTATTACCGAAGGTGTTTTTGGTATGCGAGGACAACAAGGTAAATTGAAAGAAATTGTTGCTTTAAAAGAAAAGTACAATTTCCGTTTGCTAGTTGATGATGCACACGGTTTTGGAACCTTAGGTAAAACAGGAGCTGGAGCAGGTGAGGAGCAAGGTTGTCAAGATGGTATTGATGTTTACTTCTCTACATTTGCAAAATCGATGGCTAATATTGGTGCTTTTGTAGCAGCTGATAAAGATATTATTGATTATTTAAAATACAATTTACGTTCTCAAATGTTTGCCAAAGCATTGCCAATGATTCAAACTATTGGTTCTTTAAAAAGATTGGAATTGTTGCGTAACAACCCAGGATTGAAAGATAAACTTTGGGAAAATGTAAACGCATTACAAAACGGATTAAAAGAGAGAAACTTTAATATTGGTGATACTAATACGTGTGTTACTCCAGTTTATCTTGAAGGAAGTGTACCTGAAGCAATGGTGATGGTAAATGACCTAAGAGAAAATTATGGTATCTTTTTGAGTATTGTAATCTATCCTGTAATTCCAAAAGGAATTATTTTATTGCGTATGATACCTACAACTACACATACTATTGATGATGTTAATGAAACATTGACAGCATTTGAAGCTATTCGTGAAAAACTAGAAAATGGTACTTATAAAGAAATAGCAAGCAGAACAACAGTTGATTTAGACGCTTAAAATCTTATTCTAAAATTATAAAAACCATCTGTTACTTTTAAGCAGATGGTTTTTTTATGGTTGAATGTTTACAATTCAGCTCTAAAAGTACAACGCTTTTTGTGTACTTGAGGGTCAAAATGTTTCCACAGATTTTGAATGGCAACATTATCCGCAAGTTCAGGAGTTCTAAAGCAGTTTAAGATCCCTTTTTCTTTAAAGGTTTCATAACATTCCTTGAATAAAATGGCGGTTACAGCTTTATTTTGATATTCAGGGAGAACACCTATCAGATAAAAAATCACATTTTTACTTTGTTTTCTAGCCTTTAGCATGTGCAAGAACCCAAACGGAAACAACTTCCCTTTAGATTTTTGTAAAGCCTCAGCAAAATCAGGCATTACAATGCTAAAAGCGACAATATTATGATCTTTGTCTTCTACAAACTTTATAAATTCAGGATTGATGAAGCTGATGTATTTTTTCTTAAAATACTCTTTTTGTGTGTCAGAAATAGCTACAAATGAGGATAGGGAAGCGTAGGATTTATTGAATAAATCAAACATTTTATCCACGTGCGGCATTACTTCTTTTGTGGTTTTAAAGTTCAATGGACTCAATTGATATCTTTTTTTAACCAAATCATTTGCCTTTTCAAAAAACTCAAGTTTTACATTTTCAAAAGGGAATTTACTCTCTAAATATTCTTTCTCAACTTTAAATCCCAGTTCTCTAAAATGGTTTGCGTAATAAGGATGGTTGTACCAGGTGATCATGGTGCCAATTTCATTAAAACCTTCTGTCATGACCCCGACTTTGTCAAGATTTGAAAATCCCATAGGTCCTTCTGCGTGATCTAGATTGTTTTTTTTGCCAAGTTCGTAGACTTTTTCTAACAGAGCTTTTGTTACCTCAATGTCATCAATTACATCAAACCAACCAAAACGGACTTTTAATTTCTGTTGGTTTTTTACTTCGCTCCAATTTATGATTGCTGTAATTCGGCCAACGATTTCATTGTTTTTTTTGGCTACATAAAAATAGGCTTCTGCATTTTCAAAAGCTGGATTTTTTGTTTTATCAAATGTTTCGAGCTCATCCGCAATAAGCGGCGGAACCCAGTAGGGATTATTTTTGTAAAGGGAAAAAGGAAATTTAATGAACGCTGTTAATTCTTTTTTTGATACGGCTTCGTGTATTGTAATCATGTTGTGTTTTAGAATGTTTTTATTATCCTTTTTTAATTTTTTTAGCTACTTTTTTTGCTTTAGCTTCTTTTTTATCAGGTTCTACATCAATGCGAACTTCTTTGTATTTGCCATCATATCGCCATGAAAAACCGATTCCACCAAATAAAGCGGATGGAGTCTCTTTTAAACTTGTACCTATTGAAGCGTCTATTTGCATATTTTTGTTGAGTAAATAAGCTGCTCCACCTCTCACAATGGCATCTGCATATAAGTCGCTTTTTATGCCTTGATTTTCTACAAAACCAGACCATTTATTATTAAAACCACGTGTTAAGGTAACGGCATAGCTATAACTAGGAAATTCAGTACCTATATAATCAGCAATGATGTTTGAAACTAAAACCCATCTTCCGTCACCAAGATTGTTTTGCGTAATCAACATTGCTTTTGGCGAGAATTGAGCAGGGTATCTACTTTCGGTTGGGTTTCTGTTTGAAAACGCATACGGATTATTCTCTGCCGAATAATTTACACCTACAAAACCTGAAACAGCAGGGATTAATTGACGCCAGTGAAACGCCTTGTTTGCTTTCCAGCTATATAGGTTTACTTTTTTCTTATAATTTTTATTAGGGTCGTAAATTAAATATTTAGCTCCTAATACAAGTTGTTTAAAATCAGCAATGGCCGTTTTGCTGAACAAAGAAGTATACGTTTCATTTTGATATTGAATATCAGCTATCAACTCTAAACGTTCCAGAAACAAACCCCAGCGCAATGTGGCGTCAAGGCCAAAACCATTTGCTTCATACCCCAATAAATTGTGTTTTTGATTGATTCCGTAAACCCCTGTTTCAACCTGAATCACTGATTTTCCCACGGCAAATGCAGACATGGTTTCTCCGGGTCTATTAGAGTTTATTTCATCGGTATACTGTGCATATTGAATACTTGGAATTGCAAAAAGAGCCGCTACAAGGAATGATTTGAATTTTCGCATGATTGTTTTTTTTGTTTTTGTCTAACATAGCTTTTCAAAAGTACTATAATTTATCATTTAATTAAGAATGATATCTTAATTTTGTCCCCAAATATAGTTCTGAATTTATTATTTTTGGAAAAAATTACCCTTATGCAAACAGCTTCTTTTAAAAGTGTTTTAAATACAATTTTATTTATCATTGCATTTTACTACATATTCAAATTTTTAGCAAAACTTTTTTTGCCATTAATTATAAAAAAAGTAGTAGAAAAAGCAGGTCAAAACATGCAACAACAGCAATATCAGCAAAAATCTTGGAACAATACACAGCAACAGCAGCAACAAGATGAAATAATTTATAGCACAGAAAACGTAAAAAAACCACGCGAGACTAAAAAAGTAGGGGATTACGTGGACTATGAAGAAATAGATTAAACCGTTTTGCTTGAACCACATCAATACATTTATTAAATCCAATACATTATAAATTGAAAATAATTAATAAGTTTTACCCACACGCTCTTGCCATTTTTGGTTTTGTTCTTGTTTCCTTGATTTACTTTTATCCAGTTTTGCAAGGCAAGCAAATTTTCCAATCGGATATTGTTCAATATACAGGCATGGCCAAAGAACAAAACGATTTTAGAGCCACAAATGATGTAGAACCTTATTGGACTAATTCAGCCTTTGGTGGTATGCCTACGTATCAATTAGGAGCCAAATATTCGCATGATTATATTGGTGTTCTTGATGATGCTTTGCGATTTTTACCACGTCCTGCGGACTATTTATTTCTTTACTTTTTAGGATTTTATGCATTATTATTAGTGCTGAAAATAGATCCTCTAAAGGCCTTCTTCGGAGCCTTGGCTTTTGGATTTTCCACTTATTTGATTGTTATTTTGGGAGTAGGGCATAATGCAAAAGCGCATGCAATTGGGTACATGCCACTTGTTGTGGCAGGATTTATTTTGGTTTTCCAAAAAAAATACGTGCTGGGTGGATTGATCACACTTTTTGCGACAGCATTAGAGATCAATGCGAATCACTTTCAAATGACGTATTATCTCTTGATTTTCCTTTTAATACTTTCGGGGTATTTTATATACAAACACATAAAGGATAAAGAATATAAGGCGTTACTATATTCTTTTGGAGCTCTAGCAGTTGCTGGTATTTTTGCGCTTGGTGCCAATGCAACGAACTTGTTGGCTACTTCTGAATATACTAATTTCAGTATCAGAGGGAAAAGTGAGCTTACTTTTAACCCTGATGGGACTAAAAACCAGACTACTTCATCCATGTCTAAAGATTATATTACCGAATATAGTTATGGCGTAATGGAAAGCTTTAACCTTATTGCTCCTCGTCTTTTTGGAGGTTCAAATAATGAAAAAGTAGGTAAAGATAGTCACATGTTTGAGTTCATGATAGGACAAGGAGTTCCAGAGGATCAAGCAACTGATTTTGTCTCAGGGATGCCTACTTATTGGGGAGATCAACCCATCGTGGCAGCACCGGCTTACATAGGAATTGTAGTTTTCTTTTTGGCAGTGATGGCTTTGTTTTTAGATCAAAGAAAAATTAAATACGTTTTCTTAGCAGGTGCATTTGTTTCCTTACTGCTTTCTTGGGGAAAAAATTTCCCTTTATTAACTGATTTTTTTATTGAATTTATTCCGTTGTATGATAAGTTTAGAGCAGTGTCCTCTATTCAGGTAGTTTTAGAAATGTGCTTCCCAGTACTTGCAATAATGGGATTACAATCATATTTCAAATCGGATAAAAAAACGCAGTGGAAATCGTTGTATGAAACAACAATTCTTTCACTTGGCATACTTCTTATTTTGTTTTTAAGTAAAAGCATGTTTAGTTTTTCGGGTGGTAACGATGCGTATTTTCGAGAAAGTTACGGACCTGATTTTGTAAGCGCTTTAAAGGAAGATAGAATGAGTTTGTTTAGTGCAGATTTGCTTCGCTCTGCTTTCTTTATAATATTGGTAGCTGGAGTTTTGTGGCTGTCTTTAAAGGAGAGATTTGCACAAAATACTGCTATCATAATTGTAGGTTTATTAATGGTTTCTGACTTGTTTTTTGTTGCTAAAAATTATGTTTCAGGTAAAGATTTTGTGAGCAAGTTTCAAGTAGAAGCTCCTTTCCAAGAATCTCCATCAGATGCGGAAATTTTAAAAGATACTTCAAATTATAGAGTATTTGAGATAGGAGATATTATGGGTGCTAGAGCTTCTTATTTTCATAAATCTATTGGTGGTTACAGTGCTGTGAGACCAAGAAGGATGCAGCAATTACTAGATTATCAAATTGTAAAAAACAATATCGAAGTGCTGAACATGCTTAATGTGAAGTATTTGATACAGAAAGATAAAGAAGGTAAAGAATTTCCGGTTGCTAACCCTGATGCCAATGGAAATGCTTGGTTTGTGAGTCAGGTGAAACAAGTAAATACTCCCGATGCCGAAATGAAAGCTTTGGATAAATTAGATTCTAAAAATACGGTTGTCATTAATACAAAGGAGTTTCAAGTTAAAAATACGGCTTTCGCCAAAGATAGCGCGGCTACAATAGCTGTAGTTACGTATAAACCAAATTACATCAACTATACTGCTACCAATAAGAATGAAGGCTTCGCTGTGTTCTCTGAGGCTTATTATGGCAATGGGTGGAATGCTTACATTGACGATAAAAAAGTGGATCATTTGAGAGTTGATTATCTTTTAAGAGGATTGCCAATACCGGCAGGAAAACATAAAATCGAATTTAAGTTTGAGCCTCAAGTTGTAAAAACGGGTAGTACGATTACGCTGATAAGTGCAGTTGGAATATTGTTACTGCTGATTGGGGGAATTTATTACGAAAAAAAGAAGAACCTGAAGAACGTTGATTAATTAATGTTGTTTTATATTTTCGGAGTAGTTGTCAGGAATATTTTAATTCAACAGGAATAAATTGAAAAATAATAAAATTTTAATAATTACCTATTATTGGCCACCAGCGGGAGGGCCAGGAGTACAGCGTTGGCTTAAGTTCGTAAAGTATTTGCCAGATTTTGGCGTTCAGCCTATTGTTTATATTCCGGAGAATCCTACCTATCCTATTGTGGATCAAAACCTTGTAAGTGAGGTGTCAGATCAAGCAATTATTGTCAATCATAGGATTTTTGAGCCTTATCAATTGGCCTCTTTTTTATCCAAGAATAAAACTCAAAAAATGAATTCGGGAATTATTCCCAATCAAAAAAAGCAATCTTTTTTAGATAAAACTTTTCTTTGGATTAGAGGAAATCTTTTTATTCCTGATGCTCGCGTTTTTTGGGTAAAACCATCAGTATCATTTTTAGAAAAATACATTTTAGAAAATGATATTGATACCATTATAACTTCGGGTCCGCCACACAGTTTGCATCTTATTGGATTAGAATTAAAACAAAAATTAAAACTAAAATGGTTTGCTGATTTTAGAGATCCGTGGACTACAATAGGCTATCATAAATCCTTACGTTTATCAAGTTTTGCCGCCAAGAAACATAAAGCTTTAGAGCATCAGGTTTTGAATACTGCTGATACGGTTATTGTAACGAGTAAAACTACTAAAACGGAATTTCAAGCGATTACAAATAAACCAATTTCGGTAATTACCAATGGTTATGATACAGAGCAAATTGAAAAACAAACTTTAGATGTCAAATTTAGCTTAGCACACATTGGTTCTTTTCTTTCTGAGAGAAATCCAAAGATGTTATGGGAAGTGCTGCTGGAACTGGTAGAGGAAATCCCTAGTTTTAAATTGAATTTAGAAATAAAACTAATAGGCGCGGTCAGTCAAGAAGTTTTAGAAACTATTTCTCAATTCGGGTTAAATGAATATTTGAATAATCTGGGTTATGTTTCACATGCAGAAGCTATTGCGCATCAAAGACGGTCACAGGTTTTGTTGCTAATCGAAATCAACTCTGAAGATACTAAAAGCATTATCCCGGGGAAACTTTTTGAATACATGGTTTCTAATAGGCCTATTATAGCAATTGGGCCTCAAGATTCTGATTTTGCTGAAATTATTACCAATACCAACACAGGTGTATTTTTTGACTATTCTGAGAAAATGAAACTTAAAAGAGTAATTTTGGACTTTTATGATCAATTTTTAGAAGGAAGGTTGCAATCCAATGGAGTTGGTTTACAAAACTATTCTAGAAAAAACCTCACGAAAGATTTGGTTCAATTGCTTAACAAAATATAATAAAGTAAAACCTGTTTGTGTTTTACAATCATAAAATAATGGGAATAGTATTAAATCAATCATTAAAGAATACCATAATTACCTACGCCGGTTTTGGAATTGGAGCAGTGAATACACTTTATTTATATCCTATTTTTTTGGGTGCTACGTATTACGCTCTAGCTAATTATATTTTATCTGTTGCCAATGTGATTATGCCTTTGTTTGCAATAGGGATGCAAAATACATTAGTCAAGTTTTATTCTCAATACAAAACAGATGAGGAAAAAGCTCAGTTTTTATCCTTTACGGTTTTGTTTCCGCTATTATTATCGATTCCCTTAATCTTTATTGGGTTTTTATTTTTTGATGACATTTTGTTTTTTGTTTCTAAGAAAAATCCAATTGTAAAAGATTTTATTTGGTTGATACCCTTTATTGGGTTGTCAATGGCTTATTTCGAAATATTTTATGCTTGGGCACGAGTGCATATGCACTCCGTTTTTGGTAATTTTATTAAAGAGGTTGGACTTAGATTGTTGTCATTACTAGCATTAGTAGGAGTCTATTATAAGTGGATTACCATTGTTGATTTTATATATATTACAGCTGGGATTTACTTTTTGGCACTTGTAGTCACTATGGCTTATGCTTTTTATATCAAGATGCCTAGTTTTCAAATCGCAGTACCTAAAAACGTTAAAGACATTTTAGAGTATACTTTTTATATCATTTTATCAGGTAGTGTTGCCAATTTACTTTTGGATGGAGATAAAATTATGCTTAACCAATACATGGTTATTGATAATATTGCGTATTACTCTATTGCAACCTTTATAGCGTTAGTGATATCCGTTCCTAGTCGAGCCATGCATCAAATTGTTTATCCTATTACTGCAAAATTAATGCACGATAACAAACTCACGGAGTTGAATGTATTGTATAAAAAAACATCTATAAATCTGCAAGTTGTTGGTGGTTTTGTAATGCTAGGTATTTTTGTTAATATTAATCAGTTGTATGAAATTGTTCCGAAAGAATATAGTGGTGGAATATTAGTGGTTTTTATGATTGGAATTTCTAAGTACTTTGATTTGATTCTGGGGAACAATAATGCAATTATTTTTAATACAAAATACTATCGTGCCGTTTTATTTTTAGGTGTATTTTTAGTAGTGGTAGCCATTGGTTTAAATGCTATTTTTATTCCTCTTTACGGTATTATGGGTTCTGCATTTGCCACATTGGTTTCTATAACATTGTACAGTATAGCTAAGTTGCTTTTTGTTGTCAAAAGATTGCACTTATATCCTTTTACAAAGCAAACTTTACATTCACTAGCAATTACATTTTTATTGTTTCTTATGTTTTATTTTTGGGATTTTCCTTTTAATCCTATTTTAAATATTTTACTGAAATCAATCTTGATTACAGTATTGTATGTTTATGTTAATTATAAATTTGTTGTATCAAATGAGATCAATGATGCTATAAATTTGGTTCTCAAAAAAATAAAGTTTTTGTAAAGAATTATCGCAACTGTAAACCCTAATTTTAAAGGTATATTAGTCTATTTCTTGTTATTAAATTCTCTTGGATTTCTAGTTTGAATTTTTCATTAAAAATAATTAAAATATCACTAAAAGTGGGTATTGTTGGTGTGTGATTAAGATGGTAATTTTGTGGTGCATTATAAAATAATATAAAGTACAAAAGGACTCATTTAAATGGTACATACAAAGTCACAAGCAGAAAGCATAAATGCTAACTTGGTTAAATTTTCAACTCTTTTGAAAGGAAAAACTAAAGAAGGATTTGTAGTCGTGGAACGCAATGATAAACTTCCTTATGCGGTATTATTGAAAAAGAAAAAGAAAGTAAACCACATCTATAATTTTGCAATTTTTTGTGCAACTTTAGGGTTATGGTCTTTTGTATGGATTTACATTACGCAAGTTTCATCAAAAGCTAAAAAAATTCTAATAGCTATAGATGAGGATGGAAATCCATTTGAGGAAAAATGCTACATGGGATAATTTTTCTTATTTTTGAAATCAATATTCAAATATTTAATAGACTCATTATGAAATGTAAATTACTTATCCTTGCAGCTGTGCTGTTTAACATTAGTATTGCTGTTGCACAATCTCCTGGAGAAATTGATAGTAAAGAACGTATCACTATCAGTGATGATGTAGATTCTCCAAAAAAGAACAACTTTAAAATCAGTTTAACCAGTTTAATTTTTGGGAACTATCAGTTGCAATACGAAAGAAGTCTTACTAAGCGCATTGGACTTGTTGTAGGGTATAGTTTTATTCCAAAAGGAGCTGTGCCATTTAGAACACAACTAAATGATTTAACAGCTGATAATACAGATACTCAAGGTATTTTTGAAAATGCAGAATTGGGTTACAAAGCTTTTACTCCAGAGATTAGATTTTACTTAGGAAAAGGGTATGGAAAAGGATTTTATGTAGCTCCTTTTTATAGAAATGTACAGTATGATATTAACAATGTAAATTTTACTTTTAGCAGTGACGTTGCAGGTGTAACAGAGCAAAATCTAGCTATGGGTGGTAAGCTTTCGGCTAATTCTTTTGGGTTACAATTAGGTGCTCAGTTTAATTTAGGCAAACATATCATACTTGATTGGTGGATCGTAGGTCCTCATTATGGTACTTCAAAAGGTGATTTTGTGGGAATAACTGATAGAAACTTAACTACTTTTGAACAACAAGAGTTGAAAAAAGAACTAGATAATATTGAACTTCCATTATCGGATATAAAAACAGAGGTGAATGCTCGTGGTGCTAAGATTAATGTGAGTGGTCCATGGGGTGGTGTAAGAAGCGGAATTAGCTTAGGATACCGATTCTAAATAACATAGAACAAATATTAAAAGCCGATATACTTTTTCAAGTATATCGGCTTTTTTATTACTTTAGAACTGCTTTTAAATAGGTTCCAGTAATAGATTCTTTATTTTTCACAACCTGCTCTGGAGTACCAACCGCTAATAATTTCCCTCCATTTTCTCCTCCTTCGGGACCAAGATCAATTAACCAGTCGGCACATTTTATTAAGTCTAGATTGTGTTCAATTACAATAATGGAGTGTCCTTTTTCTATTAAAGCATCAAAAGACGCCAATAGTTTCTTAATATCATGAAAATGTAAACCGGTTGTGGGTTCATCAAAAACAAATAAGGCTTTGTCTTTTGTGGCTCCTTTTACTAAAAATGAAGCCAGTTTTATACGCTGTGCTTCTCCGCCAGAAAGGGTAGAGGATGATTGTCCTAGTTGTACATAACCCAAACCTACATCTTGAAGAGGTTGTAGTTTTTGAGTTATTTTTGTTTGTTTCTGAGCTGTAAAAAAAGCAATTGCATCATCTATAGTCAAGGTTAGAATTTCATGAATATTTTTCCCTTCAAACGCTACCTCTAAAACTTCTTTTTTAAATCGTTTTCCATGGCAGGTTTCACAGGGCAATTGCACATCAGCCATGAATACCATCTCTACGTTGATAGATCCTTCTCCTTTGCAGGTTTCGCAGCGCCCACCATCAACATTAAATGAAAAATGTTTGGCTTGGTATCCTCTAACTTTTGAAAGTTTTTCTTTGGCATACAAATCACGAATGTCGTCATATGCCTTAATATACGTTACCGGATTTGAACGTGAGCTTCTACCTATGGGGTTTTGATCTACATATTCGATATGTTTTATTTGCGAAAACGAACCTGATATTTCTAAGAATTGTCCCGCTTTCTCACCAATATTTTCTAGCTTTTTTTGCATAGCTGGAAAAAGAATTTTCTTTACCAGTGTACTTTTTCCACTACCTGAAACACCTGTAATGACCGTTAATACATCTAGCGGGAATGTTACATCAATATTTTGTAAGTTGTTTTCGCGAGCTCCTTTAATTTCTATGAAGTTCTTAAACTGTCGGCGTTTTTTTGGTACCGAAATTTCTAAATCACCATTCAGATATTTTGCAGTAAGTGAAGTAGATTTTAATATCTCGTCAAATGTTCCTTGAGCCACTAAATTTCCACCAAAACTACCAGCTTCTGGGCCAATGTCAATGATCATATCAGCCGCTTTCATAATATCCTCGTCATGCTCTACAACAATTACAGTATTACCTAAGTCGCGTAAAGAAAGCAGAACCTTTATTAATCTTTCAGTATCTTTTGGGTGTAAACCAATGCTTGGCTCATCCAAGATATACATAGATCCTACCAAGCTACTACCAAGTGAAGTAGCTAAGTTAATACGTTGTGATTCACCACCGGACAGTGTTGCTGAATTTCTATTGAGTGTTAAGTAATCAAGACCTACCTCGGTTAAAAAAGATAACCTGTTGTTGATTTCAATTAGCAATCTATTGGCTATTTGTTTTTCATAAGAATTTAATTCTAAGTTTTTGAAAAAAGTAACCAAGTGTTTTATTGGTAAATCAACCAAATCAGAAACTGTTTTTTGATTAATCTTAACATAGGAAGCTTCTACACGCAACCTTTTTCCTTTACATGCGGTACACTTTGTCTTGCCTCGATAGCGAGAAAGCATTACTCTATTTTGGATTTTATAGTTTTTTTCTTCAAGCTCTTTAAAAAAATCATTCAAGCCTTGAAAATAGCCATTTCCTGTCCAAATCACTTCTTTTTGTTCTTCAGTAAGTTGATAAAAAGGTTTGTGAATGGGAAAATCAAATTTGTAAGCTTTGTTAACTAACTCGTCACGATACCAACTCATACTATCACCACGCCATGGAAAAATAGCATTTTCAAAAATAGATAAAGTGGTGTTGGGTACTACAAGCTCAGCATCTATTCCAATAATGTTTCCGTAGCCTTCGCACACTGGGCAGGCGCCATAAGGATTATTGAAACTAAATAAATGAACATTTGGTTCTAAAAAAGTGATGCCATCCAGTTCAAAATTATTTGAAAAAGTAAGTTTGATATGGGTGTTTAATTCTTGTAAGTAGCAAACACCTTTCCCTTCAAAAAAAGCAGTTTGAACTGCATCGGCAAGGCGGTTGTAAAATTCTTCTTCAACTTCGGGATCTTGGTTAACCACAATACGATCCACTATTAAATAAATTTCTTTATCGTTTATAGCTTCAGGAACAGAATCTAGCCTAACCATTTCATTATTTACCAATATTCTAGCAAAACCTTGTTGCAAAAGAACATTAAGTTTGTCTTGTAGTTTGCGTCCGGGTTCTAAATGAATGGGAGCTAATAACAACCATTTGCTGTTTTGTTCTAGCTTTTTGACCGCATTTACAACATCAGTTACTGTATTTTTTTTGACTTCAACACCAGAAACTGGGGAATAAGTGCGTCCTATTCTGGCAAAAAGTAATTTTATATAATCATAAATTTCTGTAGAAGTACCCACAGTTGAACGTGCATTTGTAGTATTTACCTTTTGTTCAATGGCAATAGCTGGAGCAATACCTTTAATATATTCTACCTTTGGTTTATCGAGTCTGCCAAGAAATTGACGGGCATAAGAGGATAAGCTTTCTACATACCTACGCTGTCCCTCGGCGTATAAAGTATCAAATGCTAAGCTTGATTTTCCAGATCCTGAAAGACCTGTAATAACCACTAGTTTATTTCTAGGTATAGCAACATCCACGTTTTTTAAATTGTGTACTTGCGCTCCTTTTATAATGATATTTTTCTTTGGGTCTAGTTTAGAAAGGTCAACTTGCATAAAAATGATAATTTTTACAAAAGTAATCAATTTTGAACAGAGATTTTAGGATGAACAACTCACAAATAATGATTAAAACTGAGGATTAAAAGTCAATTTTGGCCTTGTATGGTATTTATGTTTTCCATCCGATAAATAAGTACTATTTTTAGATTTATTTTTGACAAAACAAACGAACGCTACCATTGAAAACAAAGTTATACCTTATTCTTTTTTTATGCTGTTTTTGTGCCTTTTCACAAGAACTCCCGCCTATTGTAAAATATAGTTCTGCAACGTATGGCGCAGGAAATCAAAACTGGATGATTTCACAGGATAAAAAGCAATTTATTTATCTAGCAAATAATGAAGGACTACTAGAATTTAATGGTGCTAACTGGGAACTGAACCCGTCTCCAAACGAAACCATTATACGATCTGTAAAAGTTATAGGGAATAAAATTTATTCTGGTGCCTACATGGAATTTGGTTTTTGGAAACGAATATCCAACGGGAAACTTAAATACTATTCCTTAAGTAAAAAAATAAAAAACAAAATTCTTGATGATGAACAGTTTTGGAATGTTTTAGATTTTGAACAATGGGTTGTTTTTCAGTCTTTAAATAGAATGTATATTTATGATACTAAGACCGATACTTTTAACATAATTAGTCCAAAAAATAACATTACTAAATCTTTTCGTACTAAAGATGCAATTTATTTTCAAATAGCAAATGAAGGTCTTTTTGAAATAGAAAGTGGTACGTATCGTCTTGTAACCAATGATCAAATTGTATTGCAAAATAAGTTGGTAAATATTTTTGCTGACGATGATGGACTCCTTTTACAAACGCAACAAAATGGTTTTTTTAAACTTATTGATAAACGTTTAAAAAAAATAAAAACAGATGTAGACGATGAATTTGCAACAGGAAATGTGTATTGCAGTCAGAGGTTAAGTGACGGAAGTTTTGCCTTAGGAACTATTTCAAATGGTGTTTTTATACTTGATTCAGCAGGTAAATTGAAATTTCATATCACTCAAAATAAAGGATTGAGTAATAATACTGTTTTATCGCTCTATGAAGATGTTGATCAAAATGTATGGTTGGGACTTGACAATGGTATCAATTGTATCAATTTGCGTTCACCCATACAAAATTATAGTGATGATACAGGAATATTGGGCACCGTTTATACCTCTTTAAAATGTAACGGTAATTTATATGTAGGAACAAATCAAGGGTTGTTTTTTAAAAAGGATTCTGTACAGGAGGAATTTCGTTTTGTGAGTGGTACTAAAGGTCAAGTATGGTCTTTATTTGAACATGATGGTACGCTTTTTTGTGGTCATGATTCAGGGACATTTATTGTTGAGAATGGGATGGCTAAGAATATTTTCTCGGCCTCTGGAACTTGGAAATTTGAAAAGGTAAAGAATAATAAAACAGTACTATTACAGGGCAATTATTTCGGTATTTCAGTTTTAGAAAAAAGAAATAATCAATGGATTTTTAGAAATAAAATCACAGGTTTTGATTATTCGTCTAAGTACTTTGAGATTTCAAAAAATTCAGATGTATACGTAAGTCATGAATACAAAGGAATTTATAGACTGGAACTTGATAAAGATCTATTGAAAGTACAACGAGTACAGACTTACAAAACACCTCAAAAAGGGAAAAATGCAAGCTTAACTACCTTTAATAATGAAATTTATTATGCTAATAAAGCAGGTATTTTTAAACTGAATCAAAAATCTAAACAGTTTGTAAAAGACAAAGTATTGAGTACTGTTTTTGAAAAAGATGAATACACATCTGGAAAATTAATTGTTGACAATTCTAATAAGATTTGGTTGTTTTCAAAAAATTACATTCATTATTTTTCTCTTAGTAAATTTAGTAATCAGCTTGTTCAAAATTTAATTCCCATACCAGCAGCTTTGACAAACTCTATGTTGGGATATGAAAATATAACTCAAATTTCTCACTCCAATTATTTAATAGGAACTACGGATGGATATTATATTTTAAATTTAAATGAACTAGGATTAAAGAATTACAACGTTTCATTATCAGCAATAACTACAAATAAACAAAACGAATCGTTTCAAAACCAAAGTATTCTAAGTGAGGGTAGTTTTGATCATGATGAAAATAACATTACAGTTTTTTATGCTGTACCAGAGTTCAATAAATATATAAATGTAGAGTTTCAGTACTTACTGGAAGGGTTTCAAGAGGAGTGGAGTGAATGGAGTGCAAAGTCATCCGTTAATTTTAAGAATCTACCTCCTGGGAATTATACCTTAAAAGTTAGAGCAAAATATGCTAATTCCACTTTAGATAGTACCATATCCTATTCGTTTAGAATAAACAAACCTTGGTATTTTACTCATGTTGCACTTTTGATTTATTTAATTGTGCTGGTCTTAGCAGCAAGATTTATACACAAGGCTTACAAACGCTATTATGAGCAATTAGAAAAAAAATTAATAGAGGAAAACAATCTTTTGCTAGAAATAAAAGAGTTGGAGAACGAGCAAGAGGTTATGCGAATAAAAAACGAACAACTTTCTCAAGTGGTTGATTCAAAAAATAAAGAATTGGCTGCATCTACCATGAGTTTGAATAGTAAAAATGAGTTGTTGGCTTTTATCAAAGAAGATTTGAAAAAAACAACTGAGGATGGCAATAAAAGTATAAAATCTGTAATTTCTACCATAAATAAAAACATCAATCAAGGAGATAGTTGGAGTATTTTTAAAGAGGCATTTGATAGTACCGATAAAGATTTCTTGAAAAAAATGAAGGCGGCGCATCCTACATTAACTCCAAATGATTTAAGATTATGCGCTTATTTAAGACTTAATCTATCCTCAAAAGAAGTTGCGCCTTTATTGAACATATCGGTACGAAGTGTAGAGATAAAACGATACCGTTTGCGTAAAAAAATGGAATTATCTCATGAGCAAGGACTTGTAGAGTACATTTTAGCTGTATAGGTTGCAACTTTTTGGGTCAAAAAAACTATACATTACCACAACATTAACGTTGTCGTTGATTTTTTTTGGGGATTTAAGATTTTATTAAGATTTAGATTTCACAGCAAATTAGGTGATAAATTGAGAAATCATCAGTAATACTACTTTTTTTTTGCTTTGTATGTTTTTTGTTGTGGTTCTAATTTACAAATTAGCAGTCTTTAGGTGTTAATTTTATAATTCACAAAAAACATAAATTATGAAGTCAAACTATCTATTAATCTTTTTTCTATTCATAACTACTTTGGGTTTTTCTCAAGGGTATGATGTAGGAGGTGTTGTCAAAGAGGCAAGTTCTGGTTTACCAATACCAGGGGTAAATATTCAAGTAAAAAATTCTTCATCAGGAACCACAACAGATTTTGATGGTCGTTTTTATGTAAAAGGTGTTTCGCCTAATTCCGTTTTAATATTCTCTTTCGTAGGTTTTAAAAGTGTAGAATATAAAGTTACACAAGCCACGCAAAACCTTTCTATTGTTTTAAAAGAAGATGCAAATACATTAGACGAAATTGTTGTCATTGGTTACGGATCACAAAAAAAGCGAGAAGTAACAGGAGCAGTTTCTGTTGTAGATAGCAAAACACTTGAGGTATTAAAACCAGTTAGAGTAGAACAAGCATTGCAAGGAACGGTGTCTGGAGTAAATGTAACCTCCACATCTGGAGCACCTGGAGCAGCTTTAGATATAAGAATTAGAGGTATTGCTACGAATGGAGAAAATAGACCTACTACTATTATAGATGGTTATGTAGGGGAGTTAGGCTTACTAAATCCTAATGATATAGAAACGATTACGGTATTAAAAGATGCTCAAGCTGCCATTTATGGTACTATTGGTGCCAATGGTATTATCTTGATTACAACCAAATCAGGTAAAAAGAATACCAAATCTAAAATTAGTTACAATGCCTATACTGGCTTTCAAGAAACTTCAAGAAAATTACCGACTCTTAATGCCACTGAATATGCATTATTACTAAATGAAAGTTATGCTAATGGTGGTAACGCAATTCCTTTTCCAAATGTTTCTGGATTGGGTAAAGGAACAGACTGGCAGAATGAAATTTTTAGTACTTCAGTTCCAATAATCAATCATGATATTTCTTTCTCTGGAGGATCTGATAAAATAACTTATGCAGTGAGTGGGTCTCACATTGATCAAGAGGGGATCATTGGAGAAAAAAAATCAGGCTTTTTAAGAAACACTGCAAGAATTGCACTTGGTGCTGATGTTACTGATAGATTGAAATTAAAAACCAATGTAATTTATACTTATTTTACCAGAAATACACTTAATGAAGGTGGTTTAGGTTCGGTGTTATTTAATGCGTTGAATATGCCGTCTACACTAAAACCGTATGATGCTAATGGTGATTTTACTCTTGCAGGTACGGGTCTTGGTAACGAAATAATAAATCCTTTAGCTCAAATTGCAAATACCTATAACGATTATAACTTCAAGAAGTTAAATGGAAATTTTGGGTTAGATTACAAACTATTTAAAGATTTTGTAATTACTAGTTCACTAGGATTTAATACGTCTAATAGCGAGTCTAAAACATTTTCTAAACAAATCAGTTATGGAGGAAAAGTTTTTGATGTACAAAGAAGTTCTGTAACTCAAGGTGCCATAAACGACAATAATTATTCATTTGATATTTACGGTACCTATACTAAAAAAATTGCCGATGCTCATAATATCACAGCAACTATAGGGAATACCATTTTTAAAGAGTACGGTAATGGTTTGTTTGCTACCGGTTTTGATGTTCCTTATAATTCATGGGAATTTGCTGATATTGCTTTAACTAGAGGAATAGCAACGGTTGTAACAAACAGTTCGTATAATTATGATGAACGTAGACTTTCTTATTTTGCAAGAGGTCAGTATGATTATAAAGGGAGGTATCTTTTCTCGGCAATGATTCGTCGTGATGCTTCTACAAAATTTGGACCAGGAAACAAAGTGGGATACTTCCCTTCATTTACAGCTGGTTGGGTAGTATCTGATGAGAGTTTCTTTGGTCAAGATAAGTTTGTTAATTTCATGAAATTTAGAGGAAGTTACGGAACTTTAGGAAACGATCAAATCCCTAACAATGGATATATTTCTCAATTAAATGGAGAGGCTACTTACGTTTTTAATGATGTGTTAGTAAATGGTTTTGCTGTAGGTCAAATTCCAAATTCTAATTTAAAATGGGAAGAAGCCCGCAAGTTTGATGTAGGATTGGATTTAAGATTTCTTCAAAACAAAATATCATTTGTTGCAGATTATTTTATTGATACAAGAGCTGATTTGTTAATTCCATTTATTCCTGTTTCTGGAATTAATGGTGCTGCTGCACCAGGATCTAATGCACCTACAATTAATGCTGGTACGGTTAGAAATACCGGTTTAGAGCTAGCTTTAGATTATAAAAATAAATTTTCAGATTCATTTTCATTAAGTGTAGGATACAATGTTACTTTCTTGAAAAACGAAGTGCTAGAGGTGAACAATGGTATTGGGTATCTTGAGGGTGGATCCTTTGGAGTTGGTCAACAACCACCATCAAGAATGGAAGTAGGTAGACCAATTGGTTATTTCTACGGCTATAAAACAGATGGAATTTTTCAGAATCAAGCCGAAGTAAGTGCGCATCCATCTCAATTATCATTAGGAGCAGAGGCAAGTCCAGGTGATTTAAGATTTGTTGATGTAAATGGTGATGGTGTTTTAAATGCCAGTGATAGAACTAATATTGGTGATCCAATTCCAGCAGCTACAATGGGTTTCAATGTTCAAATGAACTACAAAAACTTTGATTTTGCCATGTATACTTTTGCCTCTGTAGGCAATGATATGGTTCGAAATTATGAACGAAATCTAACAGATGTTAACAGATTTAATTATGTATTAGAACGTTGGACAGGTGAAGGAAGTACAAATAGCACTCCTAGAGTTACTACAGGAGCAACAGGAAATTCAAACTTTTCAAGTTTTTTTGTTGAAGATGCTTCGTATGCAAGAATTCAAAACATTCAATTAGGATATGCTATTGACACTAATTTTATAGAAAAAGCAGGTCTTTCAAAAGTTAGGTTGTATGCAGGTGTAAATAACTTATACACCTTTACAAAATACAAAGGTTTTGATCCCGGAGCATCAAGTGGAGCTCCATTGGGTGGAGGTATTGACAATGGTTTTTACCCTATTCCAAGAACTTACTTGTTAGGTTTGAACATTAATTTTTAATCTGAATTAAAATGAAAAAATATCTTTTTAGAACCGTAATGATAGCAGCTATAGCCATGACTATCATTTCATGTAGTGATGAATTTGTGGATAGACCGGTGGAATATTCTATTGATTCTGAAAATTATTTCAACTCAAAAGAGGACTATGATAATGCCTTGATTGCTGCTTATGATTTGTTGCAAACCACGTATCTTAATTCACTTTTAGGAGAAATTGCTTCAGATAATACATTGGCTGGTGGCGAAAGTCAATCAGACACTCCAGGTTTTCAGCAAATTGATGATATGATTCACACTCCTGTGAATAGCAATTTAAAAAATCTCTGGGATTGGATGTTTGCTGGAGTGCAAAGAGCCAACTATATCTTAGAATTTAAAAATAAAACAGATTTTCAAGGCAAAAACCAAATTATTGCCGAAACTCGATTTCTAAGAGCTTACTATCATTTTGAATTAGTAAAATGGTTTGGTGGTATCCCGATGAAAGGAGACGCAAGATTTGTTCCAGGAGATGAGAAAAAAATCCCTCGTTCTTCAAAATCAGAAGTTTATGCATCTATAGAAGCCGATCTAATTTTTGCCTCCGAAAATTTACCTGTAACAACAACTCAAAAAGGGAGAGCAACTCGTGGAGCAGCTCTTGCTTTGTTAGGAAAAGCCTATTTGTACCAAAACAAATTTGCACCAGCTGCTACAACTTTTGATAAGTTGATAACGTCAGGGACGTATTCATTAGTTTCAAATTATAATTCAATTTTTGAAAATGAAGGCGAAAATGGAGCAGAATCTGTTTTTGAGGTACAATATACTGATGTTGAAGGTGCCGGTTTTGGATGTCTCCAATGTAGTGAAGGGAATGTAGCGGTAGGTTTTAGTGGACCACGCAGTTATAGTGGTACTTTGTTTTCATCTGGATTTAGTTTTAATGTGCCTACGCAAAAAATTGTAAACGCTTTTGAGGCTGGTGACAATCGTAAAGCAGTAGCCATCCTAGATATTGAGGCTTGGGCTACTAGCACAGGAGCAACTTTTGGAAAAGGATACGAGCATACTGGGTTTTTTAACAGAAAGTACATTCCTAGAAAAAGAAGCACAACTGCTCAAGGTGATTTAAACTTGACAAATCCTAACAACTACCGCGCTATTCGATATGCTGATGTATTATTAATGGCAGCAGAGGCTTTCAACCGTGGTGGAATAGACGATGTAAAAGCAAGAGGATACCTAAATTTAGTTCGCAGACGTGCTTTTGGGGACTTAAATCATGATATTTCAACATCGGGAGCGGCATTAACTGACTTTATTTTGGCAGAAAGAAGGGTAGAATTAGTAGGAGAAGGACATCGTTTCTTTGATTTAGTTCGTACTGGTAAAGCTGCACAAGAAATCCCAGGATTTACAGCTAACAAACACGAATTATTTCCTGTCCCTATCGAGGAAATTCAGTTTTCTAATGGGAATTGGAAACAAAATCAAGGGTATTAAAAAACTAACATAATTTAGATATGAAAAAGTTACAATTAATTCTAAGTATTTTCATTCTGACCCTTTCTTTTGGGTGTACGGAGGAAAATAATGATGTAGATCTAGAAACTATAGGTGCGCCAAAAAACGTGTCGGCACTCACAACCATTACACAAGATAACTCAGGGAATGTTACTTTTTTGCCAAAAGGTGAAGGAGTAACTCAATTTGAAATCTTCTTTGGAGATGCCACAACGAAATCTGTTTTTTTGAATCCTGGTGAAACGTTCACGCATAAATATCGCGAAGGAGTTTTTAAAGCAAAAATCATTGGGATAACTCTCAACGGTAAAAAAACCGAAACCATTCAAGACGTAACAGTTTCTTTTTTAGCACCTAAAAACTTAGTGACTACTGTTGCTATTGGTAGTAATTTAAGCGTAAATGTTTCTGCAGAAGCAGAATTAGAGACTTTTTTTCAAGTTTATTTTGGTGATGTCCCTAACGAAGTTCCTGTAGATTTCATGCAAGGTCAAGTAATTACGCACACCTACAAAACCCCTGGAACTTACAATGTACGTGTTGTAGCATTGAGCGGTGGTGCAGCAACTACTCAAAAAATAACTCCAGTCACGGTTACAAATTTATTTGCTGCTCCAGTGCCTACAATTCCTTCTGCTAATGTTATATCTATGTTTAGCGATAGCTACACTAATGTTGCGGTTGACACTTGGAGAACTTCTTGGTCACAAGCAACTTTAGAGGATATTGATATCAGTGGTAATAAAACAAAAAAATACAGCGCATTAAATTTTGTTGGTATAGAGGCTACTTCTTCTCCTATAAACGCATCGGCTATGACATTTTTTCATTTAGATATTTGGTCATCTGATGTAACCGAATTCAAAGTAAAACTAGTTGACTTTGGTGCAAACGGAACTTTTGACGGTGGTGATGATAGAGAACACGAAATAACCATTGCTAACCCTAAAAAAGAGGAATGGGTCAGTTTAGACATTCCTTTAAGTGATTTTACAGGATTAACTACACGTTCGCACATTGCGCAATTAATTTTAGTAGGAGCTCCAGCAGGAAGTAATACGGTTTATGTAGACAATGTTTTCTTTTACAACAAAGCAGCATCTGTAACAGCTGCCCCTGCACCAACTGTTTCAGCTGCAAATGTGATTTCAATGTTTAGTGATGCATATACAAATGTAGCTGTCGATACTTGGAGAACTTCTTGGTCTAGTGCAACATTAACGGATTTGAGTATAAGCGGAAATGCAACTAAAAAATATAGCGCCCTAAATTTTGTGGGTATTGAGGCTACTTCAACTCCTATAAATGCAACGGCTATGACTCACTTTCATACTGATGTTTGGTCTTCTGATTTTACACAATTCAAGATTAAATTAGTTGATTTTGGTGCGGATGGAGCTTTTAGTGGAGGCGATGATGTTGAACATGAAATAACAGTAAATTCTCCAGCCCAAGGATCGTGGGTGAGTCTTGATATTCCATTGAGTCAATTTACAGGTTTAACTACAAGAGCACATATTGCACAATTAATTTATGTCGGAGCACCTTCGGGTAATACAACTGTTTATGTAGACAACGTATATTTTCACAATTAACCTTTATAAGGATAACATAGGTTGAAAAGTAAACATACACCAAAAATTAAAAAATAATAAAATGAAAAAAATACTAATCAAAATAGTTTCTGTTTTTATCCTGCTTTTAATGGTGAATTGTCAGGAGGATAATCTAGGATTTGGAGCCATTGAAGCTCCCTCAAATCTAAAAGTGACTGCTGAAATTATTGGAAAATCAGCCGCATTTCCCAATGGAGATGGATCAGGAAAAGTAAAATTTGTAAGTACCGCCGAAAACGCAATTTCATACAAATACGTTTTTAGTGATGGCACAAGCAAAAATCAACCAAGCGGAATTCTTGAATATCCATTCGCTACGCCTGGTACCAATACATATACTGTAACCATCATAGCATCGGGTGCCGGAGGAGTGACTTCTAGCACAACAATAGAGGTTACTGTGTTTAGTAACTTTAAAGATGAAGCAGCAGTTCAATTTTTAACTGGCGGATCTAGTAAAAAATGGTATTGGGCACAAAGTGAACCAGAACATTTGGGTGTAGGTCCTAATGTGGCTTGGTCTGATCCTACCTTTGGAACACAAAATTATTACCCCTCTTTTTATAGGGCTGCTGCCAATGAAAAAGCTGCAACTTGTTTGTATAAAAGTGTAATGACCTTCTCGTTAGTGGGACAACAAATGAAATTTGAATTGGATAACAAAGGACAAACGTATTATAACGCTGCTCTCAAGGGCGTTAATGAAGATGCATGTTTTGACTTGGTTACTACAGGTTCAAAATTGGTTTCATTGAGTAAATCAGAATCTTTTGTTTCTAAAAATCCAGGAGCTGCCACTCAAACTAGGGGAACTGTTTTAAATATTGCTGATGGAGGTTTTATGGGGTATTTTGTTGGTTCAAGTTCTTATGAAATACTTTCTTTAACGGATAACAGAATGAGAGTAAGAGTAATTCAAGCAGGTAATCCATTTTTAGCATGGTATCATACCTTTACCACAACACCTCCAGCTGGAGCAGTTACACCACCATCTGCAAATTACAATGTATTGAAATTTAGCGATGAATTCAATACTGACGGAGCACCAGATCCTACTAAATGGGGTTATGACTTAGGTGCAGGAGGTTGGGGTAATAATGAATCTCAGTCTTATACAAGTGCTAGTGATAATGTAGTTGTAGCCGGTGGGAACTTAAAAATTACTGCTAAAAAAGTAGGTTCAGGTTATACTTCTGCTCGATTGAAGTCTGAAAACAAATTTGAATTTACCTATGGAAGGGTTGAGGTGAGAGCTAAATTGACAACTGGGGCGGGTACTTGGCCAGCAATATGGATGCTAGGCGAGAATTATGCCACTAATGCTTGGCCTGCTTGCGGAGAAATTGATATCATGGAATTCAAAGGCAGTCAACCTACTACTATATATGGCACCTTACATTATCCCGGAAATTCAGGAGGTAATGGTAATGGAAGTTCAACTACAATAGCTAATGCTGCTTCTGAATTTCATATTTACAAAACCATCTGGAGCCCAGAGTCAGTAAAAATATATGTTGATGATGTTTTGTTTCACACTGTTGCAAATACAAGTGCGTTGCCATTTAACAAAGATTTCTTTTTGATTTTAAATGTTGCAATGGGAGGTACTTTTGGAGGAGCAATTGACCCAGCCTTTAGTCAGTCCTCAATGGAAATTGATTATGTAAGAGTCTATCAATAAGCATATTTGAAATAGCAATAATAGTAAAAGGTAGGTTTTTTGCCTGCCTTTTGCTTTAATAAACATACCACAAATGAAGTATTCATTTCTACTCATAATAAGCAGCCTATTTATTGTAGTTGCTTGTAGTAAAAAAATCACACAACCATCAACTCCTTTGGTGCAAAAAAACGCATTAGATAGAAAGGTTGATTCGGTTCTTCAATTGATGACTTTAGAGGAAAAAGTTGGACAACTCAATCAATACAATGGTTTTTGGGACATTACAGGGCCTACCCCAAAAGAGGGTCAAGCCGCAAAAAAATACGAGGACTTAAAAAAAGGTTTAGTAGGTTCTATGCTTAACGTAAAAGGGGTAAAGGATGTGCGTGCTTTGCAAAAAATAGCTGTGGAACAAACCCGACTAAAGATTCCTTTGATATTTGGTTTCGATGTAATTCACGGGTATAAAACAATTAGTCCTATTCCACTTGCCGAAGCCGCAAGTTGGGATTTACAAGCCATACAAAAATCAGCGGCTATTGCTGCCGAAGAAGCTTCGGCAGAGGGATTAAATTGGACTTTTGCTCCCATGGTTGATGTGGCTCGTGATGCACGCTGGGGTCGTGTTATGGAAGGAGCTGGCGAAGATCCGTACCTTGGAAGTAAAATTGCGGTGGCTCGCGTACAAGGTTTTCAAGGAGATGATTTGGCTGCGACCAATACTATTTTGGCTTGTGCCAAACATTTTGCTGGTTATGGTTTTGCTGAATCAGGAAGAGATTATAATACCGTAGATGTAAGCGAAAATACGTTGCAAAACACCATTTTTCCTCCTTTTAAAGCTGCTGTTGATGCTGGCGTGCGTACTTTTATGAATTCCTTCAATGAATTGAATGGCATACCTGCTACTGGTAATGCGTATTTACAGAGGGATATTTTAAAGAAAGAGTGGAATTTTGATGGTTTTGTAGTTTCAGATTGGGGTTCTATAAACGAAATGATAGCTCACGGATATGCCAAAGATAGCAAACATGCTGCCGAGATTGCCATCAATGCAGGATCAGATATGGATATGGAATCAAGCGCTTATGTAGACCATTTAGTGGCATTGGTTAAAGAGGGTAAAGTAAAAGAAAGCTTTATTGATGATGCTGCAAGACGTATATTGAAAGTGAAATTTGAATTGGGCCTTTTTGACAATCCCTATAGATATTGTGATGAACAAAGAGAGCAATCCGCAGTAGGTAAACCCGAGTTTCATGAAGGTGTTTTAGACATGGCAAAAAAATCAATTGTGCTTTTAAAAAATGACAATAATATTTTACCACTAAAAAAATCGGGTCAAAAAATAGCGTTAATTGGTGCTTTGGCAAATGATAAAACAAGTCCATTAGGAAGCTGGCGAATTGCAGCCGAAGACAATACGGCGGTTTCTGTTTTAGAAGGATTGCAAAAATACTCTGGAAATCAGCTTACGTATTCAAAAGGTGCTGATGTTTCAGTGGGACGGACTCAATTTATTTGGGAAACTAAAATCAACTACACAGATAAAACAGGTTTTGATGAAGCTATTGCAAATGCAAAACAAGCAGATGTTGTGGTAATGGTTTTAGGAGAACACGGTTTGCAATCTGGAGAAGGTAGAAGCAGAACCGAGATAGATTTACCAGGTGTACAGCAAGAATTACTAGAGGCAGTGTATAAAGTGAATCCTAATATTGTTTTAGTTTTAAACAATGGTAGGCCTCTAGCTATTCCGTGGGCTGCAGAAAAAATCCCTGCAATTTTAGAGGGATGGCAGTTAGGCACACAAAGTGGTAACGCTATAGCGCAAGTACTATATGGAGACTACAATCCAAGTGGAAAACTACCAATGTCTTTCCCGCGCAACGTGGGGCAGCTACCTTTGTATTACAATTATAAAAATACGGGAAGACCTATAATGAATGAACCAGAAAGTGTTTTTTGGTCTCATTATATTGACGAGAAAAACACGCCTCAATTCCCATTCGGACATGGTTTAAGTTATTCTAAATTTGAATATTTAGGTTTTGAATTGTCTTCTAATGCTTTCGCAAAAGGTGGATCTATTCAAGTATCGGTCAATGTTAAAAACACAAGTAATGTAATAGGTAAAGAGGTAGTTCAGTTGTATATTAGAGATTTGATCGCCAGCGTTACTCGCCCTGTAAAAGAACTTAAAGGTTTTGAATTAATAGAGTTACAACCTAATGAAACTAAGAAAGTAATGTTTACGATTGATGAAAAAATGATTGAATTTTTTACCGCTAATAGAAAGTGGGAAGCCGAAGCAGGAGACTTTAAAGTCTTTGTTGGAGGTAGTTCTGTAACGCAGTTCGAAAAAGATTTTAAATTTAAAAACTAAGTATTTATGAAAAATATATTGGTTTGTTTCCTAATTTTCAATTGTTCATTCGCACAAGTGGGTACTCGCAAATTAGTTTGGGAAGAACATTTTAATGGAAAATCATTAAATGAAAAAACTTGGAATGTTGAGTTGGGTGATGGTTGCCCAAATTGTGGATGGGGCAATAATGAAAGACAGTTATATACTGCTGATAATCATAAAATTGAAAAAAGTTGCTTGGTAATTACTGCAAAAAAAGAAGCAGACAATAAATACACATCTACTAGAATTACTACCAAAGGGAAAAAAGAATTTCAATACGGTAGATTTGAAGCAAGAGCAAAACTTCCCGTAGGGCAGGGGATTTGGCCTGCTTTTTGGATGTTGGGTTCTAATATTGATCAAGTTGGGTGGCCCATGTGTGGAGAAATTGATATCCTTGAATATGTGGGTAAAGAGCCCAATATGGTTTTTACATCACTACACACTCAGGACAGTCATGGAAATACCATAAACACTAAAAAAACAAAAATCGAGTCTATTGAGGAGGGTTTTCACCTGTATGCCATAGAGTGGACACCAGATAAAATAGAATTTTTTGTAGATGCTAAGTTAGTGTATACCTTTCAGCCTGAATTAAAAAACCAAGCAATTTGGCCATACAACCAGCCATTTTATTTTATTATAAACATGGCCATAGGAGGCAATTTTGGTGGTCCAGAAGTGGATGATACTATTTTTCCTCAAAAATTTTATATTGATTACATCAAAGTGTATCAATAAAGTGAAGATTGATTTCCAATTCTAAACACTAAAAAGAGCACGTTTATTGTATCTTTTTAGTGTTTTTTATTGATAGTTTGAATTTCCTATGACAATTTTATCACATTCTAAAACTGTGAATGTAATTTTTATTTATTTATTTGCATTTCAAAGTAATATTTTGTTAAATTTGAACTAATAATAACCACGAAATCCAAAGCCTATTCCATAAAAATACTTTTTTGAGAAATCATACCCCAATTTATTAAATTAAAAAAGTACTATTATGGTTAATATACAACTCAACGATGCGTTATTAGTAAAAGAATATGTGTCTGGAAACGAGGATGCATTAGCAAAGTTAATTAAAAGACACGAGTCTAAAATCTACGGTTTTATTTACTCTAAAATACCCGATAGAGACATCACTAATGATATTTTTCAAGATACCTTTATTAAAGTAATTAATACTTTAAAGTCTAATTCCTATAATGAGGAGGGTAAGTTTTTGCCATGGGTCATGCGAATTGCTCACAATTTGATTGTAGACCATTTTAGAAAATCAAAAAAAATGCCTTTGTATAGAGAAACCGAAGAGTTTTCTATTTTTTCAATCATGTCTGATGACTCACTTTCTATTGAAAATAAAATTATTGCAGATCAAGTTCAAATAGATATTAAGAAAATTATTGAAGAGCTTCCTGCTGATCAAAAAGAAGTTTTAATCATGCGCATGTATCAAGACATGAGTTTCAAGGAAATATCTGAGATAACAGGTGTGAGTATCAATACTGCTCTTGGAAGAATGCGTTATGCGTTACTCAATTTGAGAAAAGTTATTGATAAACATCAAATTGTTTTAACTACTTAATACTATACCTTTAATTCTTACGTTATAATTTAAAATAAAAGCGTAGGATTTATGGCAAAATTATACTCAAAAAGGGCAAGTGCCTTACCTTTAATGAAACCAAAAAAGGAAATCGTTTCCTTTTTATTGAGCTATTCAAAAGCACTAACAGTAATAAAAATAGACAATAGATGTTATGAAATAGTATCTAATTAAAATTTTAATTTAAGTTTTAAAAAGTAAAACCACTAATTTATTGTGGTTTTACTTTTTTTTGATATTCGTTGATTACCTTTTTTCTACCAATAGTTTTGGTGATAATATCTTTTTCTAAATCCCAACCTCTCGCTGGTGAATATTCTCTTCCGTACCAAATAATTTGAAGGTGCAGGTCGTTCCATATATCTTCTGGAAAAATACGCTTAGCATCTTTTTCTGTTTGAACAACATTCTTACCATTCGTTAAATTCCAGCGGTACATTAACCTATGAATGTGCGTATCAACAGGAAATGCGGGTACTCCAAAAGCTTGAGACATGACCACACTAGCCGTTTTATGGCCCACAGCAGGAAGTTCTTCTAGAAATTCAAAACTTTGCGGAACTTCGCCGTTATGTTTTTCAATTAGGATTTGTGATAATCCGTGAATTCCTTTGGATTTCACTGGCGATAAGCCGCAGGGTCTAATGATTTCTTTTATTTCTTCTACAGTCATTTTTACCATATCATACGGATTATCTGCTTTTGCAAAAAGTATTGGGGTTATTTGATTGACCCGCACATCAGTGCATTGAGCAGATAATAACACAGCTATCAATAAGGTATAAGGATCTTTATGATCTAGCGGTATGGGAATTGTAGGGTACAATTCTTTTAACGTATTTATAACAAAAGTTACGCGTTCCTGTTTGGTCATTATTCCTAAATTTGATTTGTAAAGAAAATCAATTCTAATTTCAAATGCAACTAACAAGCCATTTCACTATTAAATATTATTACAATGACAACATTAACTAAAGGAGATAAAGCTCCAGATTTTATAGGTTTAGATCAAGACGGTAAAAAACATCAATTAGCAGATTATGCAGGTAAAAAACTAGTTGTTTTTTTCTATCCAAAAGCAAGTACTCCTGGATGTACAGCTGAAGCTTGTGATTTAAGAGATAATTTTGAACGCTTCCAGGCTAATAATTACGCATTATTAGGAGTGAGTGCTGATAGTGCAAAGGCTCAAGCCAAGTTTAAAGACAAATATGAATTTCCTTTTCCTTTGCTTGCTGATGAAGATAAATCAGTTATTCAGGCTTTTGGTGTTTGGGGACCAAAAAAGTTTATGGGTAAAGAATACGATGGTATCCACAGAACTACTTTTGTTATCAACGAAGAAGGTTTTATTGATGAGGTTATATCTGATGTGAAAACCAAAGTACATGCCGCACAAATCTTAAAATAATTCAATTTAGGATTTACAAAAAATTCATCAATAAAAAAATCCAGTATTCAAGATTGTATTCTTGTGTACTGGATTTTTCATTTATAGCTAAAAGTTAATTGCTTTCGTTTAAGACTTTTTGAGGGGCATAACCAAACAGTTGATGCTCTTTAATGATTTCAGCAATACCTGACGGCAACATACTTTCCCATCCTGGTTTACCGTGGTTGATCATATTGAGTACTTCTCGAGAAAACACATTTAAGATTGTAGGATCATAATCATCAATATCAACTACTTTTCCATTGAATTTAAAGAATTTGTAGAGTTCTTTCATTCGTGGATGTACTTTCAAGTTGTCAGAGTTGATAATTTCACCGTTTTCACCTATCATTGGATACAAGAAAACTTTCATATCGCGATAGAATAATTTCCCAAAAGCTTCAAGAATTCCTCCGCTTAAATGGCGATAGTATTTTTCGTCAAAAATATCGATTAAGTTATTTACACCTAATGCTAGACCCATTCGAGCCTTAGTATAATTAGCAAAGTATTCTACAACTTTATAATATTCTTGAAAATTAGAGATCATAACTGTTTGCCCTAGTGAACATAAAAGCTCAGCACGATCCATGAAATCCCTTTCGTTGATCTCCCCATCAGAACGTAAATTAGATAATGTGATTTCAAAAACAACGAGTGTATTGTCTTTATCTACTTTGTTTTCATTTAAAAACATTTTTAAAGACTTTTCATACATGTCCATATTTACTTTAGTTACAGGTCGAAAACTTCCTCTAAAAGCAAGTATGTTTTTTTTGTATAAAATGGCTGCTGGAAGAATATTTTTACCATCAGGGTTAAACATCACGGCATCAGTCATGCCATTTTTCACGAGTTGCAAACTCATCAATCTGTTGTCTACATCTGCAAATCGAGGTCCAGAGAAATTTATGGTATCAATTTCAAGTTGGTCTTTATCTAAGTGATCATATAAATAGCGAAGTAGTCTTTTAGGATCATTATATTTATAAAAAGCTCCGTAAATTAAGTTTACACCTAAAATTCCTAAGGTTTCTTGTTGTAATCTTACATCTGTTTCTTTAAAACGAATGTGAAGTATAATTTCATTGTAATCTTCATCAGGTTCAATTTGGTAGCTTATTCCTACCCATCCGTGGCCTTTAAATTGTTTAGCAAAATCTATTGTGGCAACTGTGTTTGCATAACTAAAAAACATTTTATTAGGATGTTTTTCGCGGCTCAATCTTTGTTCTATAAGGTTTACTTCATGCGAAAGCATTTTTTTTAACCTACTCTCTGTAACGTATCTACCATCCGATTCTACTCCGTAAACGGCATCACTAAAGTCTTTATCATAAGCAGACATGGCTTTTGCAATTGTTCCAGAAGAACCACCAGATCTAAAAAAATGTCTTACAGTTTCCTGTCCAGCTCCAATTTCAGCAAAGGTCCCATAAATATTTTCGTTCAAATTTATTCGAAGCGCTTTGTCTTTTATTGATGGGATTTGTTCGATGATTTTATCACCTTTTAATTTTATCTCTGTATCCATTTTTTTTAATTCCTAATATGTTACAAAGTTAATGAAATAGGTTATTAAAGAAAGATAATTAACCCTATTTTTGCAAATAAAATCTATTGAATTGAAAGTATATTTTTTAGGAACGGGCACCTCTCAAGGCATACCTGTTATAGGGAGTAATCATCCCGTGTGTAAGAGTACTGATTTTAAAGACAAAAGGTTGCGAGTATCAGTTTGGATATCGTGGGATGACTATTCTTTCGTTATTGATTGTGGTCCGGACTTTAGGCAGCAAATGCTAGTGTCTAATTGTCAAAAAGTAGATGCTATTTTGTTTACTCACGAGCATGCAGATCATACCTCAGGACTGGATGATATTAGGCCTTTTAATTTTAAACAAGGAGAGATTCCTATTTATGCTCATACACGAGTGATTGATAATCTTAAGGAGCGTTTTGCGTATGTTTTTGAAACCATCAATAAATACCCAGGAGCACCTTCTGTGAAAACAATAGAGGTCATCAATAATCAGCCCTTTGTACTGGGTGAAAAAAGAATTGTTCCTATTGATGTACTTCATGGTAGTTTGCAGGTTTTTGGATATCGAATGGATGATTTTGCGTACTTAACAGATGTGAAAACAATCAGTAACGAGGAGATTTTAAAATTGAAAAATTTAAAGGTTTTAGTGATCAATGCCTTACGGGAAGAGCCGCATGATACACATTTCAATTTGAAAGAAGCTTTAGATTTCATAAATTTGGTGCAACCAGAAAAAGCATATCTCACACATATTAGTCATGTATTAGGCTTTCATGAAGAGGTAGAAAAACAACTTCCTGAGAACGTGTATCTTGCTTATGACAATTTGGAAATTATAATTTAATTAAACTAAAAATGAAAAAATCATTCTTATTGTATTTGACTATTCTCGCAGTTTTATCTACTATTTTTACGTACATGTTCTTGAGCAAAGAGGTTGCATTTGAACAAAAGCGTTACGATAAAACCACTAAAAAATTGAGAGATAGCATTGCATTATTGTCAAATGAGTTGCAAAGTGCTAATTACTTTTCATTAGAAAAAAATGAAAATGCACAAAATTATTTTGAATCTGGGTCGAATGATAAAATGATTCAATATGAAAAATTAATTCCATTTGTCACTGAAAAACTTTTGGATTTTAATGCCAACCCAAAAGGGAATCCTTATACAGGTCAAGATCAAATAGGGGCAAATAAGTTTATTATTAACAAAGTGAAAATTTTAAATCACCGATGGATTATTGCTGATTATAGCGATGGAGAAATGTGGGGAGAAGTTTTGCTGAAATACTTTGTGAATGATGATGAAAGTATTTCATTTGAAGTAAATCAATCATTCATATATCAGAAATAATAAAAAAGTCGCAGTTGAAATTAAATTTAACTGCGACTTTTTTATTTAATTTTCAAGTAACCAATTCTTGAAATCATAAAAGTTTTGTGGTGCTACACCATGTCCCACAGGATATTCTTTGTAGGTAGTGTTAATGTCTAAAGTTTCCATTACTGATGGTGTTTTTCTTGCCCAATCTACAGGTATTACTTGATCAACGGTTCCATGTGATGCAAATATTTTCAAAGTATCAAAATTGTTTTTTTGATAACCGTCTTTAATAATCTCTGCATTAAAATACCCGCTCATGGCAACGATTTTCTGTACTTTTTCGGGGTAGGATAAGGCAACAGCATAGCTTAAAATAGCTCCTTGGCTAAAGCCAATTAAGGCAATATTTTGCGCATCAATGGGATAAGTTGCGGTTAATTCGTCTATAAATTGAACAATAACATCTCTAGATATTCTAGCTTGATCGTGATCTGAAAATTTATTCTCATCAGCATCAAAGTTGATAGCGTACCAAGCGTAGCTTCCGTATTGCATGTCGTATGGAGCTCTGGCTGAAATCACATAATACTGCTCAGGAAGTTCATCGGCAAATGAAAATAAATCAGCTTCATTACTTCCATAACCATGTAGGAGTAACAAAAGTGGATTTTCGTCTAAAATTATTTTGGGTTCTCTTATTTTGTATTCAAGTGATAATGCCATTGTGTTTAAGATATATTAGAAAGCCATTTTTGATAATATTTACCTAGTAGAGGTACCGGTCTTGTTTCTCCTTTTATTGCGCTTGTAATTCCGTATGACCACAATACAAATGTAAAGATCCACATGGGTGCTGAGATCATTAAACTATCAAAGTTACTGATGATCGAACCGAGTGAAATAAAAGTTAGTGTGATTCCTAATCCTTGCCTGATATGAAATGATGCAAATTCATTTTTATCTTCGGAATTCATGGACATGGCTATAAAAACACCAATTCCTAAAATGTAGCTAGTAATTGCGGCTGTCTTACCAGATTCGGTTTGGTTTGAATTCATTTTTTTAAGCTAAAATTAATTGGTCTTGATTGATAATTCCGTAGACTTTTCCATTCAGTTCAGTTCCCAGAAAAGCTGAATTTTTTGATTTTGATAAAATAGATGATTTGCTAAAAACACTTTTAAAATCAGGATTGAAAAGTGTGAGGTTAGCCTTAGAACCATTTGCAATAATTTCTTCGGGTATACCAAAGGTTTTTTTACCAGAAGTTAATTTCTCAATAACTACTTCAAGTGGTAAAACGGTCATTAGGGCACCAAAACAACTTTCAAGGCCGATAGTACCATTTTTTGCTCCATCAAATTCCATTTTTTTATGTTCAATATCTATCGGATTATGATCAGTAGTAATCATATCTATTGTTCCATCAAGGACTCCATTGAGCAAAGCTTGACGGTCACTTTCGGTTCGTAATGGAGGTGAAACTTTAAATCGAGTGTCAAATTCTTGTAGTTTTTCGTCAGTGAGTGCTAGGTGGTGTACAGCAACACTACAACTGACCTGAAGGCCTTTTGATTTAGCGACTTTAACTAATGCTATAGATTTTTCAGTAGATAAAGTAGGTAGGTGTAATTTTCCTCCTGTGTACTCTAGTAAATATAAATTTCTAGCAGTGTGAATTTCTTCGGCTAAATTTGGAATTCCTTTTAACCCAAGTTGAGTTGATATAATTCCTTCATTTGCAACTCCATTACCTTTAATATGTTCATCCTGTGAAAAAGCAATTATCAATCCATCAAAGTCTTGAACGTATTGCAATGCAATTTTTAGTAAATTGGCATTTTCGGTACTTTTATTATAATCACCAAAGGCTATTGCGCCTGCATTTTTCATATCATATAATTCGGCAATATCTTTTCCTGCGCTTTCTTTTGTCATAGCGCCTATAGGATAGAGTTGAGTAGCAGTTTGATTTGCTTTGCTTTTTACAAAATGTATTTGGGATTGATTGTCAATTACAGGATAGGAGTTAGGTTGTAAAGCAATGCTTGTAAATCCACTTTTTGCCGCTACTTGCAGTCCGTTAAGTATGGTTTCTCGATCCTCAAAACCGGGTTCTCCAAGAGATACGCTACTGTCAAACCAGCCTTGGGAGAGATGTAAATTATCTAGTTTAATTTCTTGAACTTGATCTGGATTTTCAAGATTAGTTCCTATTTCTTGAATGTATCCATCTACAATTAAAAGATCTGAAATGGTGTTATGAAATGAACTTTTTGGGTCAATAATTTTTGCATCTCGGATAATTAACTTCATATTTAAGGAACTTTTTTTATGATTTGACAAATTTGAGAATTGCCATTTCTAAGAGTAGAAATAGTAGTGCAAATATAACAAACCATTTCCAAATTTGGTTATCGGTTCGGTTTGTTTGTAAAGCATTAAAGAATGATGTAATAGATGATTCTTGGTTCAAATCAGCTAGTACGTTATCATTGTTTCTAATTAAATCACTCTCTGATCTTGCGTAGTTGAAACTGAGATTTTCGATCCATTCTTTTTTGGAGAAAACACTAAAATTTCCAGCTTGTTTTGGGTAATCATTAAAAGTCATTTTAACCTTAGTGCTCAAGATTTGTTGAATGGGAATAAATTGCTCTTCGGTTCCTTTAATGGTTACAATAGCGTCTTTTTGTAAAGCTGCATCTGTAATGTGAGATAAATTACTTCCTATGGTATATGCAATAACTCCGTTATTTTGGTTGTTAACCACCATTTTATAAAAAGTAGGTACAATCAACGGCGATTGCTGAAAATTAGAATTTTCAAGATTTAAAGGTGCTGCAAATACGGCTACTGTAGCTACCGAGTTTGTTAAGGATGTGAGAAATGGACTCTGGTCTTCATAAGATAATGCTGCGGGGCTCGTGCTACTTAAAGGATAGGATATTTTGGTCTTCGGATATTGAAAATTGGTTATTTTCGACTCGAAAACATTATTGAAAATGGGATGATTAAAGTTGATTTTAGTAATTTGCTTTTCGGTTTCTTCTAATGGACTGTATGATAGTGAACCAAAGTTTTTGAAAAATGTGTTGTAAGTTTCAATTGAACTTTCTGGCGACGGAATTACAACAACGTTTCCGCCCTTTGACACAAACGATTTTAAAGTAGTTGCTAAGGCTTGAGGTATTTCATTCAATTCATTTAAAACAATAGCATCTTGCTGATCTATACTGTTGTAATCCAGTGTGCTTAAAGAATAGTTTTTATACACAAATTCATCAGGAGTGTAAATTCGGGTTAAGAAATTACTTTTTAATGGATCTCCTACACTAATTACATTTGCTTTTTTATTTTTTGAAATGCTAAAATAAAGGATGTTGTCATAAGCAAGACCATTATCTTGAATAGATATATATCCATGAAATGATTTTTTCGGGATGGTAAAAGTGATGTTTTTTTTCTTGCTATCTAGGTCTACAGTAGTTTTTGCAATTAATTTATTATTATCAAAAATGGAAATGGGTACACTAGGAAATTTATCGCCATAGCCAGTGACTTGCACTGTGATTTCATAAAAATTTTCGACCGTTTTACTAATGTATACGCTATCTACAGATGCATTGTTTTTTTGTTCCGCTTCAGAAATTATGAATAAAGGATTGATATTTTGATCGCTAGATTTTACCTGTTTTTCGGTTATTGATAATCCGTCTGTAAGGACCACAACATCTTTGTTATACGGCGATTTATGAGCTTTTACCTTTGCTAAAATATTATCTAGATTGAATGCTTCAGAGCTGTATTTTAAATTTTGCAAATTACTTCGAACTGATTTTATATCGGTGTTCCAAAAGTTTTCGGAATTTGTTAATAATGAAAATGTAATATTTTCTGGAGTTTCCTCAAGCAGTTCTTGAACAGCTCTTTTTAATAGTTCGCCTTTCTTTCCTTTAGCCTGCATGCTATAGGAATTATCTAAAATAATAAACAGTTCATTGTTTTTATTTTTACTGTCTTTTGAGGAAAAAAAAGGTTGAGCAAAAGCAATAATAATACATGTCAATAGTAACAATCTGCAGGTTAAAAGAAGCCATTTTTTTATTTTAGAGCTTTTTCTAGTTTGAATGGTGAGTGCCTTTAAAAACCGAACATTAGTAAAGAATTCAGTTTTAAACCTTCGCAACTGAAAAAGATGAACCAATATAGGTATGATTAAAAGGAATAAAAAATATAAAACTTCAGGGTGCTTAAAATGCATACTGTGATGGTATTGACTAGAATGTGTTAAAACTCCAATGGATTTCATTGTTGATAATGGAATCAAAAATACAAATTTGTTGACAGTTTATCAGCACGTTTGGTAAATTTTGAATAATAAATAATTTTACATTTGCGTGCATTTAATCTTTATTTTAGCCTTATTGCAAATTTTTACACAATGAAAAAATCTTTAGTTTTCTTGATACTCCTTGTTTTTAGTGTTACGGTCAAAGCGCAGAATAAGAAATTCAATTTATTAATTGGGACATACACTCAAAATTGCGACAGTAAAGGCATTTATGTTTATGAATTTGATACTTCAAATGGAGATTTTAGTTACAAAAACGCCACAGATAAGACAGTTAATCCAAGTTTTTTAACCGTATCCAGTCAAAATAATTTTGTGTATTCTGTGAATGAGTTTGGAAAAGAAAGTACAATTAGTGCATTTAATTACAATGCTTCTAGCGGCGCTATTCAGTTTTTAAATAAGCAAAGTGCTATGGGTGCTGATCCTTGTTATATTATTAACGATGACAAAAACGTCATTGTAGCAAATTATTCAGGAGGTTCGATCAGTGTTTTAGAAAAAAATAGTGACGGTTCGCTCCAAGAAGCCAAACAAGTCATTCAACACTACGGAAAAGGTTTGAATCCCAAACGCCAAGAGGCGCCTCACGTGCACATGGTCTCTTTTTCACCGGATAAAAAATTTGTTTTGGCGAATGACATGGGAAATGACAAGATTTATTCCTATTGTTACGATCCAATGGCAAAAACGGATGTACTGCAACTAAAAGATAGTATCTCCGTAACGGCAGGAAGTGGACCGCGGCATTTAACCTTCAGTAAAAACGGCAAATTTGTTTACGTTCTGCAAGAGCTTAGTGGCATGATTACAGTGTACGGTTATAAAGAGGGTAAACTAGTTAAAAGAGATGAAACGACTATTTTAGCAGCAGGTTTTAAAGGAGATTTTACAGCTGCAGATATTCATTTTTCTCCTGATGGAAAGTTTTTATACGCTACTAATCGTGGCGATGCAAATACCATTTCAATTTTTAAAGCCAATGCTAATGGGACACTCCAATTAGTGGAGCACGTTTCAACATTAGGAAAAGGACCACGTAATTTTGTAATTGATCCTACAGGTGCTTTTTTATTAGTTGCACATCAATATTCAAATGATGTAATTATTTTTAAAAGAAATAAAAAAACGGGAACGCTAACCAATACAGGTAAAAAAATAGAATTGTGTGCGCCTGTTTGTCTTGTTTTTACAGATAATAAGTAAATGTATCATACTAAAAAGGGCTGTTGTAGCAGCCCTTTTTAAGTAATTTATTTTTTATCTTTTCGTTTTTTATCTCTGGTCTTCAACATGTTTCTATTAACAGATCCGTGTGTTTTTTTCTTAGTAATTCCAGGTCCTCCAAGATTTACCTTTTTATTTTTCTTGCTTTTTTCCTGAAAAGCACCATCACCGGCTAGTTTTTGTTTTTTCATCAAAAACTTGATGGGTTGTCTTTCTTTCTCAGGCTCAATTAATTTTGAGGATACTTCAACTGTTTCTGGGAATTCTTCAATAGTAAGCTCCATATCCATCAGGAGTTCTATCTCAATTTTGAACTCCTCTTCGCGTGGAGCAATTAAACTGATTGCAGTACCTGTAGCATCTGCACGACCAGTTCTACCTATACGGTGCATGTACAATTCTGGTAATTCGGGTATTTCAAAATTGACCACATGTGTTATATTTGAGATATCTAAACCTCTAGCCATAATATCTGTTGTAATCAAACCTCTTAAGTTTCCTTCTTGAAAAGAGGCCATGGTGCTCAAACGATAATTTTGTGATTTATTAGAGTGAATGACACCAAACTGTCCATCAAAATCTTCTTCTATGCGATCGTGTAGTAAATCGGATATTTTCTTGTTGTTCACAAAAACAAGAACGCGACTCATATCTGGTGTGGTAGATAATAAGTGTTTTAATAAATTAACTTTCGTGTTGAAATTAGGAACGTTGTACGTGATTTGTGTAATGTTTTCTAAAGGAGTTCCTGACGCAGATAGTGTAACTTCTTCTGGATAATCAAAGAAATCATTCAAAATAGCATCTACTTCATCAGTCATGGTTGCTGAAAAAAGAATGTTCTGACGTTTTTTTGGCATCATTGCCAAAATGGCGGTCAGTTGCGTTCTAAAACCTAGATTTAGCATTTCATCAAACTCATCAATTACGAGTTTTTGCATTTCCTCAAATCGGATTACGTTATCCAATGTTAAGTCCATTATTCGGCCGGGTGTTCCAACTAATATGTCGCAACCTTGGTAAACGGTAGTTTTTTGTGTATTGATGTTTACACCACCAAAAATACCAATAGTACGAACCGACATGTATTTTGTTAATTTCTCAACCTCTTCCACCACTTGCACTACAAGTTCGCGCGTAGGGACTAGGATTACTATTTTAGGAGTATGTCCAGGTGTAAATTTGTATAATTTGAGTAAAGGAAGTAGGTAAGCAAATGTTTTACCAGTTCCCGTTTGCGCAATTCCCATCATATCTCTACCAGACATGATTACTGAGAACGTTTTTGCTTGAATAGGGGTAGGTGTTGTAAATCCTAAATCATCGATCGCTTTCTGTACGGATTTAGGAAGATTGAATTGCTCAAAAGTAGTCATTTGCTTTAATTTTTTGCAAAGATAGTCTTTTTGAAAGTAATCAAGCAAATGTGCTAATTTACAGTCTTTTTGTTACCGGTGAAGGTATACATGCGTTTTGGTAAACGTTTTAAAAACCCTCAAAAACTCCTAATCCAAACAAGGCAAAATCATACTTTACAGGATCTTGTGCATCAAATTCGCGAAGTTTAGCGTCTAATTCTGCTAGAGCTTTTCCATCATTTTGTTTTCGAGTAAGCAACCCCAGTTTTCTAGCCACATTACCAGAGTGTACATCAAGCGGGCAAGATAGGGAAGCCGTTGAGATGTTTTTCCAGATACCCAGATCAACGCCAGTTTTATCATTTCGAACCATCCACCTTAAATACATGTTGATTCTTTTTGCTGCCGAATTGTTCAAAGGATCTGAAACGTGTTTTTGAGTTCGAGCGAGATGAGGGATGGAAAAAAAGATTTTTTTAAATTCGGAAATGCTATTTTGCATCGAATGAGGTTCTTGATTTTTGGCAAAAACCGTTTCTAGTCCACCGTGATGGGAATAAATGTTTTGTAAAGATTGGATGAATCCAATGAAGTCTTGACCATTAAAAGTACGATGAACAAATGTATTTAACCGTTCTAAATCAGCTGGTTTGTGTGACATCACAAAATCATAAGGTGCATTGCCCATTAAGTCCAGCATGCGATGCGAATTTTGTATGATCATTTTACGATTCCCCCAGGCAATGGTAGCACTAAGAAAACCAGCAATTTCAACATCTTCTTTTTCTGAATAAAGATGCGGAATTTGAACGGGATCACTTTCTATGAAATCTAAGGTGTTGTATTGTAAAACTTTGTCGTCTAGAAAATCTTTTAATTCTGTTGTAGTCATTATAAAGGAGGAAAGGTATAAGAAGAAAGAGTATGTTTGTAACGGCTGTTCATAGCCCAGATAGGAACGGCATCTCCCGATTTTAAAAAACAAGGCTTTTTTGGCCGTAGTTTTTATAATCGGGAATACAGTGGATAGCTGGAAAAAGCTCCTAATTACTAATCAAACCATCCACCATGACTAGTTTTCTATCGGCCATATTGGCGAGTTCTTCATTATGAGTTACGATCACAAATGTTTGTCCGAATTCGTCTCTTAGTTTGAAGAAAAGCTGATGTAAATTCTCTGCCGATGTGGTGTCAAGGTTTCCTGAAGGCTCATCTGCAAAAATAACAGCTGGTTTATTGATTAATGCTCGTGCCACGGCTACGCGTTGCTGCTCTCCACCCGAAAGTTCATTTGGTTTATGATTTATGCGGTGTGAAAGGCCCAAATAGTCTAATAATTTTTTTGCCTCTTGCTCTGTTTCGCCTTTTGGTTTGTTGGCAATAAAGGCTGGAATGCAAACATTTTCAAGTGCGGTAAATTCAGGAAGTAGTTGGTGAAACTGAAATATGAATCCTAAATTTAAATTTCTGAAAGTAGATAAAACTTTGTCATTCATGGTCAAAATGTCTTGACCATTGATGAATAAGGAGGTAGTTGTTTTTTGAATATCTGTGTTGGGTATAGTATTGGGTTTGTCCAAGGTGCCTAAAATTTGCAAGAGTGTTGTTTTTCCTGCTCCCGATGATCCTACAATAGATACAATTTCTCCTTTTTTTATATGCAAATCTACTCCTTTGAGTACATGTAGTTTATCGTAGTATTTATGTATATTTTTGACTTCTATCATTTTATTCTGTTTTTACAAAGAAACAAAGATTTTAAGGATTATGAATTGGAAGTCATTAATTTTTCAGTTTGACAAACGATAAACTTTAGTTAACAATATGTCTAAGGTGTTTGATAATAAATAACTTTGGATAAAATTTGAAATATGAAAAAAATAATTGGATTATTGATCGCCCTTTTGCCCTTTTCATTTTGTGCCAAAGAAAAAAACGTAATTGTACCTAAAAGTTTAGAAACAAAAAATATGGAAAAACAAGGAGATTTAGAAATTGCAACATTTGCAGGAGGTTGTTTTTGGTGTACCGAGGCAGTATTTTTACAGCTTGACGGAGTGAGTAAAGTAGTTTCAGGCTACATTGGTGGAAACACTGTAAATCCTACTTATAATGACATTTCTACGGGAGAAACGGGACATGCAGAGGCTATTGAAATAACTTTTGACCCAAAGAAAATAAGTTTTGGAGAGTTATTAGAGATATTTTTTGCCACGCATGATCCTACAACGCTTAACCGTCAAGGTGCTGATGTAGGGACGCAATACCGTAGTGAAATTTTTTATCACAATGATAATCAAAAACAGTTGTCACAGGATTACATTGCCTTGATGACACAAGAAAATACTTTTGGTAAACCAATTGTGACTAAAATATCAGCTGCCACAAAATTTTATGTTGCTGAAGACTACCATCAAAATTACTACAACCAAAACAAAACGCAAGGGTATTGTAGTTATGTAATTACTCCAAAAATTGATAAGTTGAAGAAAATGTATCAAGGAAAGCTTAAAAAATAATTGGCATTAGATTTGTATATTGTTCAATAAATATAAATTGAATACTTATGATACAACCTGTTGCTAATGATGAAGCAAATAACAAAACAAGAAATCTTTTGTTGGGAATATTGTTTGATGCTATTGGGATGCTTTCTTTTACCATTCCTCTTTTGGGAGAATTTTCAGATGTAGTTTGGGCACCTTTAGCAGGTTTTTTAATGACTTGGATGTACAAGGGTACAATTGGTAAAGTAGGAGGAGTGATAACTTTTCTTGAAGAAATTATTCCGTTTACTGATTTTATACCCACATTTACCTTAACGTGGATATACACGTATTTAATAAAAAATAAAAATGCCTCTTAACGAGGCATTTTTTTATGGTACTACTTATGATTTAAAAAGAAATCCGAGTCCTAATCTTTTCAGCATTTTTTTCTCAAATGCCCAAAAAAATTTGAATTGCCCAAATATAAAACCAATACAAACTAGCAGTACTTGGTATATAGGAAATATTAAAATCAAACGTACAGGAATAATCCAATATCCCAAAGAATCTTTTGTTATACCAAGCCAAGTACAAAACGGTTTAGATAACCAAGCTGATGCTGATCCCGTAATAGCAAAAACAATTAGAATTATTATGAATTGGAAATTTGTTTCAATTCCCCAACGTTGTTTGAGTTTGTTCATTTTTATTTATAATGAATACAAATATAGTGAGATTATCTCAGGGGTACAAAACCAAAAAGTTTTTGTTTGTACGTGTTTTGGAAAAAAATCATGTAGTTGTATATCAAATAATTTACTTCATACCCATAATTAATAGTGGGGTCATAATTTATCGTCATTTCATATAAATTGGGGTTAAAACGCTGTGGTAGCAAAACACGGTTGTTCCACTCGGTTATATAAAACCTATTTTTAGTTTCTAAGAAAGCCTGAGAGTAATAATTTCTAGGCAAAGCTGTAGCATTGAGCCAAGAATTAAAGCCAGGTTCTATTATAATTACCTCGTACTCGAGCTCATCATTTGCGATACGTACGGTATCAGTTGCTGCGGCAGTAGTATTATCTTTTACTTTTTTTACTTGAGATGTGGTAGCGCAGCCGTAAACTATAATAACAAGAATTCCTAAAACAGATAGATAGCGTTTCATAATCGAAATTTTACTTTAAATTTACAACTATATTCTCTTTTTTAAAATCATTTAACAAAAAAAAAATCACCTAAAGAGGTGATTTTTAATGTTTTTTATTTTCCAAATAGTTTGCCAAGAATTCCGCCTAGACCACCACCTTTTCCAGATACGGCTGCCATTGCATCGCTAATGTCTACTTTTCCATCAGCATTTTGATCTAAACCAAATTGTCCCCCATATTTTGAAATGGCATCCATAATTCCAGATCCTTGAGCTCCGCCTCCAGATATAGCTGCAATAATATCAGAGATTTGAAAACTACTATCATTAGGATCCTTTGCTTTGTTTACCAATGAGCCAAGGATTTGAGGAATCAAACTTCCTGCAACACCTGATGCTGCATCTGCATTGATACCAAATTTTTCTCCAAGACTTCCAGTAAGTTGTTCAGTAAGCTTTTGAACTACAGGATTTGAAGCGTTTTGAGCATTATCTCCTTGAAACAAAGAAGCCAATTGTTCTACACCGCCTTCTGAAGCAATTTTCTGTAAACCAGAAAAAATGGAACTACTAGCTTCTTCAATAACTGCCTCATTTTGTTCGTTTGGAATGGCATTGTTTTTAACAACCGACTCGACTCCAAACTGTTGTGCTAATTGTGTTAATTGTTCTAACATAGGTTTTTGTTTTGTTTAGATATCAAATCTAATAAAAAAAAGGGATTTATTGCTTAAAATAAATCCCTTTTAATCATTTCATCACATTAAACCTTATCCCAAAATACTAATAATTTGTTGGGCTAGTTCAGTTCCTATTCTATCTTGAGCCTCACCTGTAGCTGCACCTATATGCGGTGTCAGTGAGATTTTGTGGTGCATTAAAACAGCCATTTCTGGAGTTGGTTCACTCTCAAAAACGTCCAATCCTGCAAACAATATTTTTCCGCTATCCAGTCCTTTAAGTAAAGCAACCTCGTCAATTACACCACCACGGGCACAATTTACAATTCCCACACCATCTTTCATGCTAGCAATTTCTTTATCACTAATAATGTAACCGTTTTGTGCAGGTACATGTAGCGTAATAAAATCAGCCTCTTTAAAAACTGATTCTAAAGATTGTGAAACAATAGTTGTGGTAATAGATTGTCCGTCAAAAAAAGATACTGTTACATCTACTTGAGGAATAAAACTATCTGCAGCAATAACTTTCATTCCTAGTCCAAGCGCCATTTTTGCCGTAGCCTGACCGATACGGCCAATGCCCACAATTCCTAGCGTTTTGCCTCTAAGTTCAATACCATTTGCGTATGCTTTTTTAAGCCCGTCAAAGTTGGTATCGCCCTCAAGGGGCATGTTTCTATTCGAGTCGTGCAAAAAACGAACACCCGAAAATAAATGTGCAAAAACCAACTCTGCCACAGATTCTGATGATGAAGCAGGCGTATTGATTACTACAATTCCTTTGCTTTTAGCATAATCCACATCAATATTATCCATTCCTACGCCTCCACGACCTATAATTTTCAAGCCAGGACACGCATCAATAATGTCTTTACGAACCTTAGTAGCGCTTCTTACTAAAACGACACTTACATTGTTTTCATTAACAAAATTGGCCACTTGTTCCTGTGCTACTTTTGTTGTTATAACTTCAAAACCACCTTTTTCTAAAGCTTGAATTCCACTTTTTGAAATTCCATCGTTGGCTAATACTTTCATTTTTATTTTATTTTTAAGGATTGAAAAATTTAAAGATTCAATCTATATTGTTTATTGTAGTGATTGATTAAAAATTGATTTTTTAAATCTTTAAATCTTTAAATCATTCAATATTTTAATTTTTAAATTGCCTTTTCCAAAGCCTGCATTACATCCACCAGTACTTGAACGCTCTCTAATGGTAATGCATTGTACATAGAAGCTCTGTAACCACCTGCTGAACGATGACCTGGTAATCCTGAAATTCCTGCAGCTTTCCACAAAGCGTCAAAGGTTGCGGCATGTGCTTCATCATTCAACAAGAACGTAGCATTCATATTAGAACGATCTTCAACCGCAGCAGCTCCTTTAAATAATGGATTTCTATCAATTTCGGCATACAATAAAGCCGCTTTAGCATTGTTTATTTTTTCAATGGCTGCAATTCCACCCAAGTTTTTCAACCATTGTAAAGTCAATAAAGAAGCATAAACAGGGAAAACAGGAGGTGTGTTGTACATACTTTCTGCTTTAATATGTTTGGTATAATCCAGCATACTAGGAATAGTTCTACCAGTTTTATCTAGAATTTCTTCTTTTACAACAATCAATGTGGTTCCTGCAGGTCCCATGTTTTTTTGAGCTCCAGCATAAATCAAGTCAAATTTTGAAAAATCCAATACTCTTGAAAAAATATCCGAACTCATGTCGCATACAAGTGGTATGCTAGTTTCTGGAAACTCTTTCATTTGGGTCCCAAAGATTGTATTATTACTCGTGCAGTGGAAATAATCAGCATCTTCTGGAATACTGTATCCTTTTGGAATATGATTGTAATTTTGTTCTTTTGAGGAACCAATGATGCTAGTTTCTCCAAAAAGTTGTGCCTCTTTTATCGCAGCGGCAGCCCATGTTCCTGTGTCCAGGTAAGCGGCTTTTCCATTTTCTTTCATCAAGTTGTACGGAACCATCAAAAATTCTAGACTAGCACCACCTGCAAGAAATAATGCTTGGTAGCCTTTGCCTTCAAGGCCTAATAATTCTAGAACAAGTGATCTAGCCTCATCCATAACGGCCACAAAATCTTTGCTTCTGTGAGACATTTCTAGAAGAGATAATCCAGAATCATTGAAATTTAATATCGCTTGTGCTGATTTTTCAAAAACTTCTTGGGGTAAAATGCAAGGTCCTGCGCTGTAGTTGTGTTTTTTCATGTGTGTAGTTATTTCCAAAAAAAATTAAAATGCAAATTTCGACAATAGGAGCTTAAAAGTAGCTAATTAATCAAGAATAATTGCCCCCTATTTTAGGCTATATTTAGTAAAAATGAAATTGTATCTATGTTATCTGCATAATCCCATAATTGCGGATTTTGAGTTTGTCCAAACGAAATACTATTTTCAATGCAACCACCAGAAACGATACATTGAAGTAGTTCATTTTCAGAATCTAACTTTGTTTGTAGTGCAGGTAAGTCTTCGTAATATTCATAAAAAACACTAGAAATAGGTGAGGCATGGCTTTGATCTTCTTTTATAGTCAAAAAGCCATTGTCAAGCAACTTGAAATTACTCATCAAGAAAACCGCTTTGTTGTAATCGTAATTATTGGCGTATTTTTCATAATGAATGACATCTTGATATTCAAAAATGGCTTCAAAAAAGGCGTCGAAATTATATCCCTTTGGTACAAAAAGTTTAGATACATTACGACATCCTAAACCAAAATACCTAAAAATATCTTCTCCCAAAGCAGTTAGTTCCTCCTTATTTTCAGTACCAGTCAAAACCGCTACTGAATTTCTACTCTTTCTAATAATAGACGGTTTGTCTTTAAAATAATATTCGAAATACCTAGCTGTATTGTTACTGCCTGTGGCGATAACTGCATCAAAGTTTTCTAATTTACCCTCTACAAAACGAATAGTATTCGCTAATGGAGGAGCGACTGCAATCAAATATTTAGCTAAAAAAGGCAGTAAATGTTGGTCGTTTGATGATGTTTTTACAATCACATTGTTCCCAGTTATTACAACCGATAAAAAATCATGAAACCCAACTAGAGGAATGTTTCCTGCAAGTACTAATGCAATATTTTTTGGATTTTGATTCTCTAGAGTGTAGGCAGAAAGCCATTGATCAAGGTTTTCTGCTGTTAATGCGTTTGACCAAGATTGTATTGAAAAATATACATTTTCAGGAGTGTACCAGCCATTGTGTGATTGAGACAGGATAATAAGTTCTTGAAAAGCATCAAAAAATGTTTCGTTGTGCAAAACATTTGGGCTTTTTATAGTATTGTTTTCAGAAAATTGGCTTAAAAATTTCCCTAATTCAACAAAAACATTTTTTTTTGTTTCTAATGTCATAATGTTTGCTTATGAATAGTTTTGATTGTAATTTTGCACAAAAATAAGCTATAAAAAGTATAGTAAAAAGATTAAAAGACGAAAGATCATAGATTCTTATACTCGAAAATCTTATTTACTTAATTCCTAAATTAAAAAGATGGCAATTATTATAACAGACGAATGTATCAATTGTGGAGCTTGTGAACCTGAGTGCCCAAATACTGCAATATATGAAGGAGCTGATGATTGGAGATACAAGGACGGAACAAAACTGAAAGGCAAAGTAATTTTGCCAGACGGTACTGAAATAGATTCTGACGAGGCACAAACACCAATCTCTGACGAAGTGTATTATATCGTTCCTGGTAAATGTACGGAGTGTAAAGGATTTCATGACGAACCGCAATGTGCTGCAGTATGCCCAGTAGATTGTTGTATTCCAGATGATGCGCATGTAGAAAGTGATGAAACATTGCTAAACAGGCAAGCATTTTTACACAACGAATAAGTATTGATTTTAAATAAAAAAAACCTGAGATATCTCAGGTTTTTTTATGCAATACTATTTTTGTTATTCTTTGATCATTTCAAAAATTTCAGATGTAATTTTATCTGTTGCTGGATCATAAGATTCTAAAACTAAGTTTCCATCAGCATTAAAGTATCCAAAAGAGGTTTTGCTTTTAGTACTGTAAATATAATTATTATTTGAAGTTTTTCTTAATACAGCCGCCTTTTCCTTATTAGGCAGGTACATGTTATAACCTGTTTCTGCTAGACTAACTTGGTATTTTTGTCCGTTGTAGTTGTAATAAGCAGATCTGTCTACGTCTACAATATTTGTAACTCCATTTGCTGTTACCGCAGTAATGGCTGTAACCTGTACAGGAGTTTGTTTTATTTCTTTATTCAAAGCATTAGACTCAGCATCTTTCAATTCAATATTTTGAGTTTCTTTTACCTCTTGAGTTTTAACCAATTGTTTTTCTCCTTTTGAATCTTTTATTGTTGTAACCGTTGTTTTTACCTCGGATTTTACATTTTTGATTTGCGCTTGACTATTCACTGAAAATAATAGTGCAATAGCACCAATAAGTATCGTTTTCATAATTATTTATTTATAATATTAATATGAGGTAAAATTACAATGACAACAGAGATAAGTTGTTATGGAATTTCCAGGATAAATTGTATAATTTACACTAGCTACTATTTTCCTTTATGAAAATTTATTAATCGTTAATAGTATGTTTTGAAAATCAAAAAAGAAAATGATTCTTTCGAAACAATTTCGAATAAGTTTTAATTATGATGTGGTACGTAGGTAAGAGTTTTTGCCAAAAAAAAAGGACCATCTTTCGATAGTCCTTTATGAATTTATATTTGAAAATTAGAATTTATAGTTCATTGATAAACTGAAAAGTCTTCCTAATTGACTGAATTGTGATCCATCATAACTTGTAATTGGGTAACGTCCATTGAACGTAATGTTGTTATATTCGTTCTTTAATAAAGCTGGGTTGTTAACTATAGCATTTGCTGATGCAGAACCATCTGATTTAATAGTGAACTTAGGAACAACATTAAAAATGTTGTTCATGTTAAAAGAGATTGTTATTTCTTTTGAAGCGGTCCAAGTAACTCCTAAATCGGTAACTTGAGCTGTTTTAAATGTAGTAAACAATCCTGGATTACTAAAATCTGCTTGTTTAAATTTAGTTTTACCAAAAGTAGTATTGTTCAAAGAAATACCAAAATTGTCTATTTCATAGTTAACTCCAATAATATTTTTAAATTTTGGTCTAGATGTAAACATTAACGCGTCTTGTGTAGCATTAAATACGGTTTGACCAGCTAATGCTCCTGTTAAGGCTTTAACACTTGCAGGGTTATTAACTGCTCCATCTATTTTGTTTTGGATTGTATAGTTACCAGACAAATTAAATCCTAATTTACCTTCTCCAATCATTAGGTTTCTATATTCGATTACATAGTCAATACCAGAAGTAATTGAGTTAATACCGTTAACAAAAAATGCATTTCCGCCAGTACCAAAATCCACTAGGTTACCTAAAACGATTCTGTCTTTTACTTTAATATTGTAATAATCTACTGTTAGGTTTAAGTTTTTAATTGGCCTTGCTCCAAAACCAAAAGATACATTTGTTGATTTTTCAGGTGTTAATTTTGGTACACCATATTCTCTAGCAGTTGTAGATACATTATTTACGATTCCAGTTATAGCAATAGCTCCCCCTTGAAATGTTGATTGAGATTTTTCAGTATAAATTTGGTGTAAAGAAGGTGCTCTAAATCCTGTTGAAACAGATCCTCTAAAAGTTAATTTATTATCTTCGATAGCGTTAACACTTGTGCTCAATTTCCAAACATTTGCAGCACCAAAGTCACTATAGTTCTCGTGTCTTGCCGTTCCGTTTACTAACCATCCTTTAACGATGTTAGCACTAATATCTCCGTAGAAACCAATGTTATATCTATTAAATTTCCCAGAATTACCAGGTGTGTTTCCTTGAAATGAATCTGCTCCTACACCAGCATATGATTGAAAATCTCCAGCTAAGATCTCAAAATTTTCAGTTCTAATTTCTGAACCAAAACCAACAGAAACATTATCAGAAACCTCTTTTGTGATATCTAAATTCCCTACGATATGATTGAAACTAGTTCCACCTGGTTTGAAGTTATTTTGTCCTGTATATCTCGTTTGACTTGCATCAGTATATACGAAATCGTTAAGTGAACGGCTTCCTAATCCACCAACAGCTGCTAATTGCTCAGGGTTTAAATCTTTAAATTTAGATCTATTATGAGAATTTGTTACTGTGTAAATTTGTGAGTTACCACCAATAGTTACCGATGCATCAGATGTCCAACCATTTTTACTTGATTTAAATCCTAAAGTAGCGTTGTAGTCATTTAAATCTCCAATAAATGTTGGAGCATATCCAACATATGAAGCTGCAGTTCCATTACCAAATAATGATGGTAAGTATGGGAAATCAGCTGCTTTTCTCCAATATGGTGCTCTGTAATTTGCAAAAGAATTTACTTTTTTGAAAATATAAGCGGCATTGTAATACATTTCAGTATTGTCACTTAATTGTGATCCTCCATTGATTTCGAACTTAGCTGCAGCAGTTTCTGGTGCACCATTAACGTTTCCGCCATCTGGTTTTAATTTTAAGAATGCTTGCGTAGTTGCTAAAGGTACACCCCAGTAACTAGCTTCGTCCTCAGCACTCAAAATACCCGGTCTGTTGGCTAATGCTGTTTTAGAGAAATCTACTGTGTAGTTCAAAAATCCTTTCTCACCTACGGTTGTTCCATTATTTACGCTAATACCATACATTTCTCCATCACCTTTTCCAGTTATTCCAGTACGTAAAGTTACAGATCCTCCGTTAGTATTTTTTTTCAAGATGATGTTCATTACACCAGCAATCGCATCAGATCCGTATTGTGCAGATGCACCGTCACGAAGAATTTCAACTCTTTCAATTGCATCAGTAGGTATTGCTGAGATGTCTGCACCTGTTTCTCCACGTCCAGGAGAGGTTTGCGTGTACACTAATGAACTCATGTTTTTACGTTTCCCGTTAATAAGAATCAAAGTTCTACTAGGTCCCATGTTTCTAATTTCGTAAGGGTCTAGTAAAGAAGTCGCATCATTTACTGGCGTTTGTACCGTATTAAATGATGGGATTTTATATTGCAAAGCCTTATCAAAAGTAGCTTGACCTGTAGCAGCTAAGTCTTTTGATGATAATACATCAATAGGCAATGCTGATGTCGTATTAGTTCTAGGTGCAGTTCTAGATCCTACAATTACAATTTCATCTAATGCTTGTCCACCTTCTTCAGATAAAACTACATTGATTACAGTCTCTGTTGCTGCTCTTTCTACTTTGTTGAATCCAATATAACTAAAAACTAATGTAGCTCCTTCATTTACTTTAATTTTGTAAGAACCATCACTGTCAGTAGAAACTCCATTCTTTGTTCCTTTTTCTACGATGTTAACTCCTGGTAACGAATTCCCAGAATTGTCTTTAACTACACCTGATATTTGCTTTTGCGCAAATACAAACGAGACGTTTAAGAGGATTAATAATAATGCGATTTTTTTCATAATAAGTTGTGTTTTATTTTTGGTTTGATTTTAAATAGACCGCAATATAATTTTTTTTTAACAAAATATTAGTACTATTTATATTTTTTTTGAAAAAATAATAGGTTGTCAGTAATGC
>NZ_QKNZ01000033.1:0-10514 GCF_014156605.1 Flavobacterium sp. SOK18b | reverse complement strand
GAAGAAAATAAAATTGTGAAGATTGAATACGATAATAAAAATAGTTCTATTTGTTTTACTAACAAATTCAAACGAATTGAAGATGTTTCTAATGAAGGACATTCTAAGCCAAGCCATTATAAACATAGAAATTCTGATGGCACCATAAAATCAGCAAAGGTGATTGATAATGCTCTGTGCTCTTTTAGAGAATATGCAGAAAAATCACTTGATTATAATGAAACAGAATGGCTGAAAGTCCATATTGAAAATTAAGAAATGGAACAGCAAGAGTTATAACGATATTTTACATAACATCAATTGAATTATGGAAGAAGGATTAAGTAAATTTATATTATATACCGCACCAAGCGGAGCAGTAAGAGTAGATGTCTTTTTAGAAGGCGAAACTGTTTGGCTCACTCAAAAATCTATGGGAGTGCTATTTGACACAACGCCTCAAAATATAACTATCCACTTAAAGAACATATATGAATCAGGTGAAATAGAGCAAGAGGCAACTTGTAAAGAAATTTTACAAGTTCAAAAAGAAGGCGAAAGAGAAGTAGCAAGAAATCAAAAATACTACAATCTTGACGCCATTATTTCAGTTGGATATAGAGTAAATTCAACCAAAGCCACACAGTTTAGAATTTGGGCTACCAACACTTTAAAAGAATATATCATAAAAGGTTTTGTACTAGATGATCAAAGATTGAAACAAGGACAAACACTCTTTGGAAAAGATTATTTTAAAGAGTTATTGCAAAGAGTTCGTTCCATCCGAGCAAGTGAAAGAAGAATATACCAACAAGTAACTGATATATTTGCAGAGTGTTCAATTGATTATGACAAAAATGCAGAAGTAACAAAAGGCTTTTATGCAATGGTTCAAAATAAATTCCATTTTGCTATAACAGGCAAAACAGCAGCTGAATTAATATCCAAAGCAGCAGACAGCAAAAAGGAAAATATGGGATTAACTTCATGGAAAAATGCTCCCGATGGAAGAATACTAAAATCAGATGTTATTGTTGCTAAGAATTATTTACAAGAAAAAGAGATCAAGCAATTAGAGCGAACAGTAACCGGTTATTTTGACTACATTGAGGGGTTAATCGAGAGAGAGAATACTTTTACAATGCAAGAGTTAGCTAGTAGTGTTAACAAATTCCTTACTTTCAACGATTACAAAGTATTGGAAGGAAAAGGAAAAATAAAAAAGATTACCGCTGATAAAAAAGCTATCAAAGAATACGAAACATTTAATAAAACCCAAAAAATAATTTCTGACTTCGACAAAGTGGTAAAGGGGTTGAAAAAAGGGAATAAATAAAACAATTGTATAAAAGCAAAAAACGCATAGCATCTAGGCTTGCGTTTCTCGATTTCCTTCATCCAAATGGCATGACGAACTTTGATACAAAAATATGAATTTTATACAAATACAAAATAAATGGAGTTAAAATCCTATCAACAACAAGTAATAAACGATTTAGATTTATTTTTAGATTACTTACAAAAACATCCTACTCCTGCCCTTGCTTTCAAAAATTATTGGGAAGACAAAGTAGGTGCTTACGAATTAAAACTAGACGGTACTTACAGTGGTATGAGTCCCTACAAGGACAACATTCTCAAAACACCACACGTAGCTATAAAGGTTCCAACAGCTGGAGGAAAAACATTTATTGCTTGCAATGCCATACATTCCATTTTTAATACTTATGATAGTAGTCGCCCAAAAGCGGTTGTTTGGTTAGTTCCGTGGAGTAATTTATTGCAACAAACGGCTAGTAATTTATCTGACCCAACTCACCCTTATCGTCAAAAATTAAATACACTCTTCAATCATAGTGTTGAAGTATATGAAAAGGAAGCTCTTTTACAAGGAGCAAACTTTAATCCTACTTCAGTATCAGAACAGCTGAATATTTTTGTTTTCAATTTTAGCAGTTTACGAATCAATGCAAAGAAAAAAGACGACCGTAAAATATACCAACAAAACGGAGCATTAGAAGCTTTCAGAGATACAGTTGTTGAACAAGATTTAGTTTTACCAGACACAGACGAAAGTGCTTTAATAAATATAATTCGAAGCTTAAACCCATTGGTAATTGTTGATGAAAGTCACAATGCCGAAAGTGATTTGAGTGTAGAAATGTTGCAAAACTTAAATCCATCATTTGTATTGGATTTAACAGCTACTCCAAAAAAGAATAGCAATATTGTAAGCTATGTGAACGCTATTGAGCTAAAAAAGGAACACATGGTAAAGCTTCCTGTTATTGTTTACAACCATAGCCGTAAAGAAGAAGTAATCAATAGTGCTTTACATTTACAAAGACAATTAGAGCAATTAGCAATTCAAGAAAGTTTAGATGGAGGCAAGAAAATAAGACCTATCATTTTATTTCAAGCGCAATCCAATATCAAAGGGAGTGATAATACTACTTATCAAAAGATCAAAGAAAAATTAATCGAGTTAAAAATTCCCGAAGAACAAATCAAAATCAAAGTAAGTGGTTTAGATGAATTGAAAGGAATTGATTTAATGGACGAAAATTGTCCCGTGCGATACATCATAACTGTAAACGCATTAAAAGAAGGTTGGGACTGTCCATTCGCATATATTCTAGCATCATTGGCCGATAAATCATCTGCTGTTGAAGTAGAACAAATTTTAGGTAGAGTTCTAAGACAGCCTTATGTACTTAAACATAAAGAACCATTATTAAATTTATCTTTTGTTCTTACCGCTTCCGCTAAATTCAATGAAACATTAGACAATATTGTAAAAGGTTTACAAGATGCTGGCTTTAGTAACAAAGACTACTATGCTGAAGAAATTATCACCGAAGAAATTCCTGTCACAGATAAAGAGGCTCTAAACAGAGAACTATTTGGAGGTACTGAAGAAGTAACAACCCACTTCGATGACGCAGATATTACAAATATCAATTTAGATGCCATTAGCTTTGATCCTACGGCAAATGAAGTCGCACCGATTGCCAATACAGCTATTTCTCAAATTACTCAAAAAGCAATTGAGGAAGGAAAAGCCTTCGAGAATAGACTAACCGAAGATGCTGGAGACAGCACCGAATATCTTTTAAGAGAAATGGGAAAAGAACCTAAACGATACAAAATTGTAGAACATTTTCATCAAGTAGCAGAAGATATTGCATTACCCCAATTCTATAAAAAGCTTGAAGAAAACATATTAAATCAAGAATTAGTTTTTGAAGAATTAAGTCAAGGCGAAGTTTTCCTAAATAGAGACCAGTTACTAAGCACTTTCAAACTTTCTACTAAAAACACTGAAATAGATTTTAATAGTGTTAGTGCAGATGTAGTAAAAGTAGATTATGATGAAAAGCGAAAAGATGCCATAATTTCTAAATTTAGCGTTCAAGCCAAAAAAATACTTGTTGATACCATCATTGCCAAACCAAAAGAGAAGCAAGTCAAAGATATTACCAGTATCATGGTAAACAAAATTGGCAACATGACCCCAATAGCGGAGCAAGAAATCAAAAAATATATTGAACGTATTTTTAGTGATTTTTCAACCGAAGAAATCATTGATGCTGTAAACAATGAATACAATTACATTTATAAAATAAAGGCTAAAATTCTAGAATTAACAAACCAACACGCTAAAGAAGAATTCAAAAAATTATTAGACACCAATAAAATTATTGTTAAACCAAGTTTTAAATTTAAAGATTCATTAGTTCATACTAAAGAGGGAGCTATGATTAACAAATCTCTTTATGAGCGTGAAGGTATTATGAATAATTTTGAACAAAGTCTGATAATGGATGTAGCATCATTAGATAATGTTCTTTTTTGGCATAGAAATTCCGACAATAAAGACAAAGGATTTTACCTGAACGGATTTAGTAACAACCATTATCCTGATTTTATACTGTACACTCAAAAAGGAAACATTGTATTGGTTGAAACTAAAGGAGATTTTCTTGATAATGATGATAGTAAAGCAAAAAACATTTTAGGTAAAAAATGGGCTGAAAAATCAGGCGACAACTATAAATACTTTATGGTCTTTGAAAGTAAAAATGTTGATGGATGTTATACAGCTAAGAATTTTTTGGATATTATTAGTGCTTTGTAATAATTTCAAAAAACAAATTACAAAAAAATATAGTTGCCCTTAACCGAAGTAAAAGAAAGATAGCAAAGAAAAAGTAGTTGTAAAACATTAAAATTCAACATTCATTCAAAATTGATTAGTTTCTTTGTAATATGAAAATTTTAATAATAGAAGATGAAATCGAAATTGCAACAAGTGTCATAAACTACTTGAGCAGTAACGATTTTGTATGTGAATCAGCAACTACCTTAAAAGCTGCTATCGAGAAGATAGCATTATATTCGTACGATTGTATTCTTTTAGATTTAATGTTGACAGATGGTGATGGATTTAAAGTTTTAAAAGTATTAAAAAAGCAAAACAAAACAGATGGGGTCATTATAATTTCTGCCAAAGACACTCTAGAAACTAAGATTGAAGGACTAACACTTGGTGCAGATGACTATTTAACAAAACCATTTCATTTATCAGAATTATTAGTTAGAATTCAAGCATTGGTTAGACGAAAACAATTCAACGGAAACAATGTGATTTCTTTTAATGAAATAGAAATAGACACAATAAGTAAGTCGGTCAAAATCAAAGGCAACAAAATCGACTTTACCAAAAAGGAAATGGATCTATTACTGTTTTTGATTGGTAATAAAAATAAAGTCTTGTCCAAAAGTGCCATTGCAGAGCATTTATCGGGTGATATGGCAGATATGTTAGATAACCATGATTTTGTATATGCACATATAAAAAACATGAAAAAAAAGCTTAAAGAAATGGGCGTGGCCGATTACCTAAAATCAGTATATGGAACAGGATATAAATGGGAAGATGAATAAAAAACTACTTCAAAAAACACTTAATTATTATTTCATCTATGCTATAATAATACTGATCACAGTTGGTCCTGCATTCTATATTGTTTCCAATATATTATATGAAGATGATGCCAATGAGGATTTGTATGCCATAAAAAAGCAGTTTGATAACTTCACTAAAGAAGACTTAACAATAAAGGACATAACTCTTTGGAACAAGTTCAATCGAAATGTTACTATCGAAAAATTCAATGGCAATCAAAAGGATAGCATATTTGACCGCAGCTATTATGATGCACTTAATAAAGACAATGAACCATTTAGAGTTCTCAATTCACCAATAAAAATTGAAGACAAATGGCTTACTTTTTCCGCTAAAATAAATATGGTCGAAAAAGAAAATCTAATTGGAAGTACTGTATTTCTTTTCATTTCACTGTTAATACTTTTAATCATAGGCTTTTTCATTATCACCAAAATAATTTCAAAAAAATTATGGCAACCATTTTATGCAGCTTTAGACAAAATGGAACAATTTGAAATTGACAAATCCACTTCTGGTAAATTAATTGAAAGCACAACCGAAGAGTTCAACCGATTAAATAATGCCATCGATAGCTTAATCCATAAAAACAGCAGTATCTATCAAAGTCAAAGAGAGTTTATAGAAAATGCAGCACACGAATTACAAACACCAATTGCGATTTTCAAAGGAAAATTAGAAAACATATTACAACGAAAAGACTTAAATACAGAACAATTTAAATTGATTGACGATTTAAACAACACTACTACAAGACTGGTCAAGCTGAATAAAAATTTGTTAGTACTATCAAAAATTGATAGCAATTCATACTATGAGATTGAAAAAATAAATCTCTACGAAATCATCAATAATCAACTAACCTTTTTTAGTGAACAAGCACTTTCAAAAAAAATAAGTATTACTACCGAACTAGAGGAAAATGTTGTAGTCAGTTCAAATCATTTCCTTGCAGAAATGCTAATCAGTAACTTATTTTTAAACACTATAAATCACAATGTTCTCAATGGTCAAATTATCGTTAAACTTACTAATGACAGTATAACATTCTCAAACACAGGAACACTTTTACCATTACAGACTGAAAAAATGTTTGAGCGTTTTTCAAAATCCAATCCATCCTCTCAAGGAAATGGTTTGGGATTATCCATCATTAAAAAAATTATTGATACAAACCATTGGTCTATTAACTACTATTTTATAGATGGAATGCACAAATTCGAAATAGTTTTTTAAAATTCAATATTTCTTCAAATTCCATTCACACCTTTGTTGAAAAAATAAAAGGGAAAAGTATGATGCGAATTAAAAACATTCTTTTAGTAACAATGCTACTGTTATTGGTAGCAAATTTAAGGGCACAAAATAAGTCAGTAACAGTTTCGGGTATCACAAAAGACAAGACAACGAAACTTGCATTACCATTTGTAAATGTTTCTTTGAAAACTTCAAATGACAATAAGTTAATTACCGGAACAATAACCAATGAGGAAGGTCGATTTTCATTGACCAATATCAAATCTGGAAACTATATTTTAGAATTCTCATTTATTGGTTACAAAACCAAGACACAAACAGTTTATGTTGGTTCACTTTCCGAATTTTTAGATCAAGGAACTATCGAACTGGAAGAAGATGCTACAACCTTACAAGAAGTGGTAGTGGTTTCTAAAACAAATACTGTCAGCGAGAAAATGGATAAAAAAACGTTTTCAATGGCTGACAATATTAGTCAAAGTGGCGGCTCTGTTTTACAATCCATGCAAAACTTACCTGGTGTTACTGTCCAAGACGGAAAAGTACAAATTAGAGGCAATGATAAAGTTAGTGTATTGATTGACGGTAAGCAAACTGCTTTAACTGGCTTCGGAAATCAATCGGGTTTAGATAATATTCCTGCTTCAGCAATAGATAAAATCGAAATCATTAATAATCCATCTGCAAAATACGATGCCAATGGTAATGCTGGAATTATTAACATCATCTATAAGAAAAACAAAAAAGAAGGCTTTAATGGTAAAGTGGGTTTTACGTCGGGTTTAGGTGCTTTGTGGGAACGAAAAGAAAATTTGCCTACAATAAGACCACAATATTCACTAACACCAAAAATCAATCCTACGCTATCACTCAATTATCGCAAAAATAAAATTAATGCGTTTTTTCAAGGCGATTATCTATACACAGAAACCCTAAATAAGAATGAATTTGTAACACGAACGTACAATGACGGCACAATAATTAACCAACAATTAAAAAGAAACCGAAACACCCATTTTTCAACAATTAAATCGGGAATTGATTGGAATATTGATGATTACAATATGCTAACCGTTTCGGGTTTATTTGGTTCAGAAAAAATTATTGATAACGGCGATCAACCTTTTTTTAATGCAGACTATTCCGAACGATTACGACTTTGGCAATTTTTAGAGGATGAATTAAAAACAACAGTGATGGGAACTGCTGCCTATCAACATAAATTCAAGCAAGCCGGACATTTGTTAAATGTAGGCTTCAATTATACTTTTCATAGAGAAGATGAAAAATATTTCTTCGATAACATTTTGCCAAGTTCTTCGAGTAAAGATTCCTTCAAATTATTATCAGATGAAAGTGTAGTAGATCTAAATATCGATTACATAAAGCCTTTAAAATACGGACGAATTGAAACAGGGTTCAAATTTCGTAACCGAATTATTCCAACCAACATGCAATTCTTTCCAGGAACTAATTCACCTTTAGATGCTAGTGCTGGTGGTAAAGCTACGTATGAAGAAATCATTCCAGCCGTTTATGGAAACTACATTTATGAAACCAATAAAATTGAAGCGGAAATAGGAGTTCGCCTAGAATACTTAGATTTAGAATATGAAGTTGATCCCAATCATCCTACCTATGCTACAGATGGATATTCATATTTCGAACCATTTCCAAACTTCCGTTTTGCTTATAAAATCAATGATGACAACAAAATATCATTATTCTACAACCGCAGAATTGACAGACCAAACGAAGTTGATATTCGAATATTTCCAAAGTATGACGATGCCGAAAATATTAAAGTTGGTAATCCTGGACTACGTCCACAATTCACCAATTTAGTGGAATTAGGTTTCAAAAGAAATTTGAAAAAAGGCTATTTATATTCCGCTATCTACCATCGATTTGCCAATGCTACAATAACAAGAATAGCTTCTACAGTTCCTAGTAGTAATCTGATTTATGCCATTTTTCAAAACGTAAATAAAAGTTCAAATACAGGTGTTGAAATGGTCATTTCACAAGATATTGTAAAATGGTATTCTTCCAATATTAATCTTAATGCCTATTACAATCAAATCGGTGCGTTTACTATTCAAAATTTATATCCTGAGCCCAATACCTTTTCTGCTGAGAAACAAGATGTTTTCTCTGGAAATATAAAGTGGAACAACACATTGCACTTAACTAAAAAAGTGGATGCACAAGTAACCGCTATTTATTTAGCACCAGATATTATTCCGCAAGGCAAAATAAAATCGCGTTTCTCAATTGATTTAGGACTGAAAAAATCAGTTCAAAATGGTAAAGGAGAATTTTTTATAAATGCAACCGACCTATTTAATACGTTGGTAATCAAAAAAGAAATTCAAGGTCAGGATTTTAGTTACACTAGTAATGACTATTACGAAACACAAGTAATTAGATTGGGTTACAACTATAAATTCTAAATTAGTTCTAATGAAAAAATTACCAGAAATTACAATGGCGTTTTGGATAATGAAAATTTGCGCTACCACTTTAGGTGAAACAGCAGGAGATTTATTTTCAATGACATTGAATATAGGTTATGCATTGAGTTCATTAATCTTAGTTGGGTTTTTCATTGTTACTCTTCAATTGCAATTGTATGCTATAAAGTACAAACCATTGCTATATTGGTCTGTAATTTTGGCAACAAGCACAGCTGGAACTACAATGTCAGATTTTATGGATCGCACATTAGGCTTAGGATATGCCACCGGTTCATTAATTCTAATTACACTATTGATAGCAACATTTGTAGCATGGAAAAAAACGGAGAAATCAGTATCCGTAAACGATATTAATACATTTCGTGGAGAAACATTTTATTGGATAGCTATTTTATTTTCTAATACATTGGGTACAGCGTTAGGCGACTTTTTAGCCGATAATTCAGGTCTTGGGTTTCTTGGTGGTGCGTTGCTAATTGGAAGTTTATTACTGCTAATAATTTTAGCACACTATTTTGTGAAAGTTTCAGAAGTACTATTGTTTTGGTTAGCATTTGTTTTAACACGACCATTCGGAGCAACTTTTGGAGATTTACTTACAAAACCTTTGGAAAAAGGCGGTCTAAATTTTGGAACTATTGGTTCGTCAACTATACTATTTACAATTTTAATGGTATTGATAACCGTTGCCATTATTAAAAACAATAGAATAGAAAAACAAAAACTGATTATTGGAAAGTAATATCATAAAAACTTCATAAAAAACAGGCCCAAGCCCAAAATTCAATATTTCTTCTAAATTGGTTTACACCTTTGGCTATTATTAATTTATAAAATAGAATAGCAATGAAAAAATCAATAGTTGTGATAACCTTAATAATGGTATCATTAGTGTCGTTTGCTCAAAAAAAGAAAGAGCAAAATGTGCCTCAAGTAGTCAAAAATGCGCTTCTTCAAAAATTTCCAAAAGCAAAAGAAGTAAAATGGGATAAGGAAGGAAAAAACTTTGAAGCAAGTTTTGATTTGAATAATGTAGATAATTCGGTTTTGTTAAGTCAAGATGGAAAAATTGTTGAAACAGAAATTGAAATTAAAGTCAGTCAATTGCCTAAAAATGCGTTGCAATACTTAAAGGATAATTATAAAAATCAAAAAGTAAAAGAAGCAGCAAAAATTGTTACTGAAAAAGGTACTGTAATATACGAAGCCGAAATTAAAGGCAAGGATTTGCTTTTTGACGAGAACGGTAATTTCATCACTAAAGACAAAGTTAGTTAGATTTTTATTAAAGCATCTAGACAGTATGTGTGGGTGCTTTTTATTATTTACAAATCACTATTTCACTGTCTTTCAAAATATTATTTACCAACTATTATGTTCAAAAAAACCAACTTATCAACCAGATACGCATTGTTACTTACTTTTGTATTATGGTTCGTTATTATCTCTCAGATAGTAAGAATTATTTTTTTTATATGGCAATACGACGAAGTTTCGTTTAACATTTTCACTGTTTTAGGAACGGTAGTAACAGGATTATTTTTCGATATAGGTACAATTAGTTTTATTGTATTTCCTGCCATTATTTATTACTTCATTTTTCCAAATAAATGGGTTGGCTCGTTGGTTGATAAAATATTCATTTGGTTTTTTACCACAGTAGTAACCTTTATATTAGTATTTACCTTTTTTGCCGAAATTACTTTTTGGGACGAATTCAAAACCAGGTTTAATTTCATTGCAGTAGATTATTTAATATACACTCACGAAGTTATTTCAAACATTCAACAATCATATCCTCTACCAATATTAATTAGTGGAGTATCATTAAT